>JAUWEG010000065.1 GCA_030608385.1 Candidatus Heimdallarchaeota archaeon | reverse complement strand
CTCGAATACCATCTATTTTTGCAGTTGCTGTTGCAATAATCATTACATTAATTATTCAAAGATTAGTGTTCTTCGGTCTCTACCCAATTGTAACGTGATAGAGAAGAAGAATTTTCTTCTTTCTTTTTAGCTAGAAAATTTTATATCATTTGAAATTCATGTCTTCAAAGTGATATGTTAAATGCTAAAGTTTAGTGTTCGGTTTTTCTTTCATAATAGAAAGAGGACTTATCAAGCTATAATGACATTAACTTTAGCTCTTGTCATATATATTTCTACAACCCTTTTAGTCAGAGGATATGCATCCAATATAAGTGGAATGGCAGAGATTATTCAACCTTCAGATCTTCTTCTTGTTATAGAAGAAGGAAAGAGTTTATCCGAAAGTAGAATAAATGTCGAAGTGTTAGAATTTTTGGAGGAATACGCTAGTACAACACCAAACCTAGAGGTGATTTTACCAGAAATATATATTCCAGTAGTGGTTGAAGGGGAAACAGGAACAAGGTTAACGACGCATTTACGATTGCTCAACATCACTGATTTCGAGCGATTTCAACCACACCACTATGAATTTCTCCCAACGGAACTAGAAAATGATGAAATAATTATAGGACAACAACTTGCTTATCTAACAGCTGCTGGAGTGGGATCCTTAATAAGAATTGAATTTAGTGATTATCAAGTAAATGAGTCATTTGTACTATCACATAATGAAAGTTATTCTGTAACGAACATTATTAAATCAGGTCATGAGTATGATATAGAGTTAATAGGATCGCTTTCTAGTTTTGATCTAAATACATCTTTGGATTATTTTTCATTTATAGAATTAAGAGTTCTAGATATCAGGGAAATTGAAACAATTAGAACTGATATTATAAATGAATTCAGTTTCTTAGAGGTGCTTGATGAGAAACAGACTCAGAATTTCATCATTTTTGCTACAAATGACGTAATAAGAACACTAACTCTTTTAGAGATTTTATTTTTTGTTTTAATGCTTGTTTCTATTTCATATAGTATTTACACGTTAGTTAGAGAGAGTGAAGAAGAGATTTTCACATTAAGATCTATTGGAGCTACTAAAGGGCAAATAGTTACGTTATTCATGCTTCAATCTCTTTATATTGGAGTAATATCAGCTTTGCTTTCTCTAGTAATTGGATATTTAGCTGTGAGTGGCATAGTGGGTTTAGTAACAGCAACAATGGGATTACCATACATAGCTTTGAAAGTCGAAGGTTTTTTGATTGGAATAATATTTCTATTTTCCTTATCATTATCCATAGTATCCGGAATAATTCCTTCGCTTGAAGCTTCAAAAATCAAGGTCATAAGGGGGGATAATAGATGAATCTCAGAAGAATCTTTCTCTACAATGTCCTACCAAAGAAAAGAATGCTCTTGGCTTTTATAGGGTTTCTTATTAGTTCAACAATAATTTCTGGGGCTGGAATCCTTATGTCAAGCATTGTAAATAGTACAGCATCGTATCTAGGAGAGAACGAAAGTATATTGGTAATCTCAAATCCAGAGGCATCGACTCCATACACAAGTGTGATACCCTTAGATTTAGCAGATACTATTAGTTCAATTGAAGGTGTAAAAGAAGTTAGTCCTGAAGTAATGACTGCAGCTGTATATAAGAACAAAGCTGTTTATTTCAGAGGTGTAGATGCTTCTTCTTTCTGGCATTTTACGAATGTAAAATACATAGAGGGGCAACTTCTAACTGTCAATGATACTTTTGAGGTTAGTGTGGGCATTAATTTTGCTGAAAGAAATAATCTAAATATTGGGGATTATATTACACTTTTTTCTACCAGATCAGAAGCTGCTATTGAATTAAAAATTAAATCAATTTTTGGAACTAATACCCTATTGGATGATGAGATTATTTCTTCTCTATGGATTGGTCAGTTTTTTGCATTTGAGGATTTCAACTATATAACTCACCTGAGAATCGAGGTAGACTTAGATATTATTGACAACAAAGAAATGCTAAGGGAATTAGTTAGTAAGGAATTTGAATTTGTTGTTAATATCATAACTCCTGGGAATCTGCAAGAACTTAACGCATCAGTTTCAGTTTATAATAAGAGAGGAGAATTAATTAATGAAACCATTATTTTTAATGATAATCAAGTTTCTTTTGTAATGCCTTTTGGTGAATATGAAATACAATGTGAAGTTAAAGATGTTATTTCAGAGTCAATAAAAATTCTATTAGATCAGGATAAGGAAGTAGAAGTATTCGTTCCATATATTGAGAGAAGTGTGCATTTCCGAGTAATAACAGATGAAAACGAACCAATTCAAGGAGCGGTGATAGCGCTTTATAGACAAGAAGGAGTTAATTCAGTAGATAGTAACTATGTAAGTACCACAGACAGTAATGGAGAAGCAAACATATCAGTAAGTGATGGCAGTTACTATGGGAGAATTTCGTATGGAATATATAGAAAGGATGTTACGTTTATAACATCTCTTTCAAATGATTTCGAAATTATATTAATCAGTAGACACCCACAAATAATAGTAGAAAACCCAATTAATAACTCTGTAATTATTGGTCAATATGTTGATATTGGAATATCCTCCTCTCCAGGTTATTCTATATATTTCTACTGGGATGATAACCTCACAACAATGGAAGACTTCTATTTGGCATCTCCTGGTGAAGAAGCACCAGAAGGCATTTCAATTCCTTTTAATGAGGGCCCCCATTCTTTGACAATTGAAACTTATAATCAAGATTTTATATCGAGTGGATATAATAAGAGTCTAAATTACGCAGAAGCCAAGGTTTACTTTAATGTGATAGAAGCTATTCCTGAAGACTACTATTTCACAAATACAATGAATGGCTCTCACTTGAATCCTTCAACTGTAATAATTCTTAATACAACTCAGAGTTTTAGTGGTAATTTCATCTATAGATGGAATAATGATCCTTGGTTGGAGGTTTTTTCTGATATAATATCCGTTCCTTATGTTAATGGAATTCACGCCTTAACGCTGAAAGCGGAATTTGAGAATTCTAGCAAAGAATGGAATTTTGTTTTTGCAGTGACAGACAATCCTGAGGGAATAGGTATTATTGGCTTGAAAGAACACATGAAGGTCAGAGCAGAATCTGAAATTCAAACATGGTTTAATCCGCAATATGATGCATACTACCATTGGGATAGTGATGCAGCTTTACTGATAAGTCAAAACGGTATAATCAAACCAGATGGATTGGCTGAAGGTGATCACACCTTGTATTTGGCATTTTATGATACTTCTACTTGGTCAAATCGATCATACACATTTAGGATAGATAATTCAGCACCAATTGTTACACTATCACATATTAATGGAAGTGAAATCAATTATGAATCTATTCTAACGGTTTTAACAAATGAAACGCTTTCTTCTCTTGAATTTTCATGGGATAGTCTTTCTTTTTCAACTGCTTATGATACGAAAATTCTTGTTCCTCAAGGAAACGGTATCCATACTTTAACATTAAGAACAACTGATCTTGCAGGTAATTCTATGGAACTGTTCTATGAGTTTATCGTAGTTAATTTCACAGGAGGTGTTCCAATAGATTTTTACCTATTAAATGAATATTCAGGAACAATAAATCAGAGTTATATTGATTTAGAAGTTTTTTCAAATATTGCAAGTGTCGTTGTTGAATATCAAATAACAGGAACAGTTTTCAAAGCAGGGGATGGTAGAGATTTTACTAGAGTTTTTCTTTATCCAGGTAATTATAATCTCAAAATAATCTATTGGGTAGATTTATGGGATAGAAGAGAGCGTACTTGGACTTTTGAGATTTTAGATGGTCAAAAAGCATCGATAATAACTGATGATGATTTGAATGAAACATATGCTGGGGACATAGTTGTAAACCTTACATATTTTGATGTTAATTATACTATTAATTCAATCAATTCACTCTATGTTTGTGATGGATACTACTCTCTTTTTTATCAATTAGTGGACATCTCTAATGATACTTTTAACTATAATTTCATTGTGGACACAAATAAGCCTTATGTCACAATTTTGTCACCTAACAAAGGAGAAGAGGGATTAGATGCCGATTTAATACTAGAAAGTGATGCAGTACAAATATTATTTAAAATAGATAATGAACCGATTTACGAATATGATAGAATCTATAATCTTCAGTTTCTTGTAGGAGGGGAACACACAATAATTTTCTATCTCACTGATTCTTATTATAACACAAAAACAGAAACCTATACGTTTTACATGGACCAAGAATATGTTCCAATTAATTTAACTCTTGAGGTAAAAATAGGGGATGTGATTTATCAAATCTTTAATCTAACTGTTGCTATTAATGATTTTTACAATTCTCCAACTAACTATTTTACAACAGACATTAATGGAAGTGTTTTTTTCAATATTTTTGAAGGAGAATTTCAGGTAAAGTTCAGTTATGCAGATAAACAATACGATTTCCAATTAGATACTAGAACAGGAAACAACCAGAATATCCTAATTGGTTATGGCAATACGATTGTTGAAGTAAGAGACTATTTTGCTAACTCTTCTATTAGCAATCAATATTGCATTATTAGGGACTTGTTTGGAAGAAGAATCATGTCTCAAATAACCAATAATCAAGGACAATTTTTCACATCTTCTTTACCTTCTGGAGATTATATCTGTTATTTCACTAGAGGAGGAGATGCTACAATTGCTGTTCCTTTTGAGATATACGGATTAAACAACATCGTTCTTTTTGAAATCCCTTCTATGAGAAAGGCAGTTGTCTTTGAATTCAAATATAATAATGGGTCAAAAATCTACAATCTTCCAGTAATAGTAGAAACAGAACTACAGGGACAAATAATAACTACAACTTCATTATATTCAAGGTTTCAAATTTATTTATCCTATGGTTATGTGAATCTAACTATCTTTCTAAAAGATGGTAGTTCTTTACACTTACGTCGAATCTTTGAACCTGGGAAAGAATTGATTACTATAGTTTTACCAAGCGATTCGGAAGAACAATGGTCAAAAATTCCTTTTAAGCCAGTGGCTGGTTTTTCTTTCTTAATTGCATTTTCAACAGAATATCTAAACTACTATCTTAGAGGATCATTGCTATTTACATATACACTAGCTTATGCAGAGATTGCACTTATCCTTATTGTAGTAATTGTCAATATGTACTCAATTCTACAAAATATGTATAAAGAAAGCAAAAGGGAAACAACGATTATTAAGATGATAGGAGGTACAAACCTTCATACCATTGTTTCGATTTTTTCAAGACTAGGACTTATTGCATTCGTGGCGTCGATTATTGGTTATGGAATTGGTACTCTTATCCTGAAAATATTATCAAGCTTAAATCAAACAGTTTTCTTTGGACATACATTTATACCAAAAGGAAGTTGGAACATTTTTATCCTCAATGTGGCACTAATTCTTCTTGTTGCTATTCTAACAACTATTATGATCGCTAGAAAAGCAAGTAAAGAAAGAAAGGTATCTTCAGTTAGAAGATAAGTGAACAATTAGATGAATTGAAACCCATAATACCCTTCATAAAACCATGAGTTGCTTATCCAAGTAATGTTTACTGAATTCCCGAACACAGGATCTAAGTTGTGGATAACAGTCTGTGGAAATCCTCCTAAATCATCATAACTAATTGTTATACTTATATCATGAATGTATATTGATTGCTGAGGCAAGTTCAGTAGAGACAAAGAAGTAAATGCTTCATCGATGGGCTTGTTAAATACAAAATTGCTATTTTCTACTATTATCGTACTGTTGGTTGAAAGAGTATACCGTGTAGAAATATCAATCGAAATTAGTTGACTGGTTTGAATTGCAGTTAAATCTAATAATGCCTCAATTGAAGCATTTTCGTCAGTTATATCTATTGATAATGGTGCATATGCAAGAAGACTGGATTTAGAAGAATTTCCTTTCAATTCTATATCAACAGGTCCAATAAACTCTTCGAATTTAATGATAGTAAATAACATGAATTCTTCGTTTGCAAATCGATAAGTGAAATATTCATTATTATGAAGAAATCTAAAGATAAAATAATTCCAGTAAAATTCTTCCAAATATGCTGAAAACCAATCATTAGAACTATTTAGAGCTACAAAAATGGTTACACCATATTTCTCAAAAAACTCTAGATTTCTTGTTACATTTGATTTCCAAAATGGAACAGATGAGTCAGATAAACCCGTCTCACTTAGAAAACCTAACATGTAGAGATCAATTATCGGTTGAGATGAATAATATTCTAAACCTGGCGTATTCACTGAGAGAATAATTTGGTTATCTGTGTAACCAAGTCTATTAATGGCATCTATTAGTTCTTGAAATGATTCTCTATAATCATAACTATATGTACTTTCAAAATCTTTCAAACTAAAACCAACAGATGCAAGAAGAGCTACTTGACCTGCAAAAGGAACAGAAACAACTACAAAAATCAAAGTTCCTGAAAGAATCTTTCTAACATTGAATTTCTTATTATAGATTTGTGAATAACTTAACTTGAAATTTTTCTCTTTCCAGATTAGAAGAAAAGTTACTAAATTGAATAATAGAATATATCCAAATAAGGAAAACAGTCTTGTGTGAGCATAATACCAGCGTAGATGAAAGTTTTCAAAGACAGTTTCTAAAGGCAAAATTGGATAAAGGAAGAGATAAGCACTTGCTGTGATGAACAAGTAAGCTAATAATCCATCCCTATCTTTTCCATCTCTTTTATTGAAGAACTCAACAACTGATTCAAATCCGATTGCAAAAATAATTGCTAAAGGAACTAAGATTGGTGTAAGGTATCTAACCGATCCCATAGCAAAGAATCCTTGCCAGACAATAAGGAAGAAAATTATCCAAAGCACAAGATCATTGTTTTTCTTATTTGAACTAACAAAGCCTACAAGCTTAAAAATCATCCATGTTCCAGCAAACATTGCTGCTATTAAAAATGAAAATGAAGAAGATATGAAGGATGCTGTATGGGCATTTTCTAGATAAGTTACAGTATCAGGTATGGCAATTCCAGGCCAAGATAAACTTAATTTAGAGAATCTTAGATTCACAAATAGATTTACGAGATAATTTTCAACACCAGGAATTGTTAGCATGTAAAAAATCCATAATACAACAATAGTAAAAGGGAATGCAAAAATACCTAGGGTATATATCCATCGCTTAGCAGAGAAAAGTAAACTCTTACTACTTATAACAAGATAAATGCAATATATCGCAAGTAATCCAATAAGAATCCCTGTACCTAGGTAAATCTCAAAAATCGATTTTCTTATCAGTTGACTCGCTAAACCTACAATAACTATAACCCGCAAAACCTTACAAAATTTATCAGAAGGCATTGCAACAAATAAAATAATAGGAATGATAAAGCCACTCAATTTACTTAAACTACAGCCACCGAGACTCAATGACGTCAAAATAGCAAAATACAGCTGTTCTTTACTTTTGTCTGTACCCAGAAAACGTTTGTAATAATAAAAAGCTCCAGTAGTAAAAAAGAGTATATACATCTCTTGATAGTATGTAAATTCATACACAAGAAAATATGTAAGAGGAGTGGCTAGAAAAGCAATTGAGGCAAAAAGAGCAGTTTTGTTTGATAAACCCATTATCTTGGATATTTTATAACAAAAATAAGCAGTACCTGCTAAATATAATATTGGAATAAACTGAATCATTTCAGATTGTGTTACAAAAAATGTATATGCAAAAAGCAATATATTCATTGGTGGTTTGAATTGGGGGAAAAATGTTAACTCATTAATTGAACTTAATTGGCCAGTAACAAAGATTCTGAAAGAATTTGGCAAATAAAAATGCAAAAAATCCCATCCCTTAAAGGGGTACACAAGTACTTGAAATGCATAGAAGAGCACTATTAGGATTATAATAATTTTTAGAAGTAAATCCATTGATTGAGTTAATCTTTTTCTTCCAGATAAAACAAGTATTGGTAATTTTTTCCTAACCCAGACATATATTTTGTAAATTAAATAAAGTAATCCAATAGCTAAGTAAACATAAACAAATCGCTCTAGATTAAGGATGTTATTTGTTTTATTCGCTACCCAGGCAATTATTAACATTGGAACAACTAAAACAATAGTTCCCACAACTAAAGATTCAACAAGATTTTCAGCAAAAGAATCTGATGTTTTCAGTTTCAATATTCTTTTCTTAACTATTTCTACGATAAGTGAACCAGATGAAAGAATCGAAATGAGGGGAACAAGAATTCTAATATCTATTTGAATCATAATCTTAATCTCCGTATTCTCTTTCTACATCTGCTGCTGTTTTATCCTTTGTAAAATCTAATTTGCTAAAATGACCGATAGTAATTATCATTGGAATTGTTGCGGTGACAGCAGCGATGATAAACCAACCAAATAGAGCATCATTAGCTATAAAGGTTCTATAACTAGCAAAGTAGAACGCTCCTGCAATTAGAAGTAGTCCAATTGACCAAAGAGTATATTTTACTTTCTGACTCATTTTTCCTATAGTTTTAGTTTTCACTTTTATCGTTCTATCAAATTCTTTCTTAACTCCCAAAAGTGCACTAATAACTGCCCAAACGAGGAAATATTGTGCAGTCATCATTAAAAGGTAAAAGGCAGTAATTGTCCATACCATACCAAAGAAACCTCTTAAGCGAATCATTTTATCTTCTTTTTCTTCTCTACGCCATGTGACAAAAGCCATAATTAAACTAGCAAGTGAAATCAAAATGGGGGCAACCAATAGGAGAGGAAAAACGCCTAAATCTGGTCTTATGAATGCAAATTCAGTTAACCCAGTGAATTCTTTAATCATATACATAACAAACAGTAAGATGTATATAAAAATCATAACTGTCCCAATTATTGGGGTTGTGACTGTTGAAAGAATATCTATTTTATTTATAGTTTTATTATGTCCTTTTACTATCTTCCAAAACCTCTTACGAAAAATCGAAGTAATCCCATTTGTCCACCTCCACACTTGATTCACCATACTGATTGGATTCCAAGGAACCAAACCTTTGGAACAGATCTCATGAAGATATCGGGTTTTGTATCCATTGGACAGTAACATAAAAGAAGTATCTGTATCTTCGGCTAATGTGTCTTCCAAGAAACCTCCGAATTCTTTTAGTAAATCAACTCTCAACAATCCTGTAGTTCCAGCAAATATAACACCATTTCTAGTACCTCTACTTTTTTGATAAATGTGGTAAAATTGAGACTGGATAAAGGCACTACTTCTCATCAGATAATCATCTTGATTCACAAACATTGGTTTTCCTTGAACAAGAACAATATCGTCTTCAATAAAGCCAGAGAGACAAGTTTTGATGAAATTGGGAGTTGGAATATGATCAGCATCTAAGATCCCTAGAAAATCACATTTTATTTGTTTCAAAGCATTATTAATCGCGCCAGCTTTAAATCCTGAACGATTCTTTCTACGTATGAAAGTGATACTATTAGCTTTACAAAAAGATTCTATCTCAGATGAATGTTCAGGAGGACTATCATCACAAACAACTATCTCCAATTTCTCTTTAGGATAATCTAGATTCATTGCCCCTTCCAATGTTTGGGAAACAACTGTAAATGGTTCTCTATATAGGGGAAATACTACAGCTACCTTAGGCAGAGAATTGCTCTTTAGAAATTTGTTACTCTCATCCTTTAGTAAAGTATAATTTGATGATGAACCAATGTAATAATAGATGAAAACTGAGAAGAATGCTGAAAATAATTCTAATAATAGAATGAGAAAATTTAGAATTAAACCAACTATAGCTGACCCACTTGGTAGCATAGTCCTATAAACTTGAATAATTTCGATACTACTGTAAATAATATAGAATGTAAGAAAAGCAAAAAGAGAATAGGCTAAAACATACCATAAAATCTTTTTCCACTGCATTCTGTTTCCCCTTAATGTTATGTGTTAATCTCTTTAACAAAATAAGGTTTGTTGTGTTTTGTTGAGAAATGGAAGAAAATACACACTGGAAAAGTTGCTAGCATGGTCAAACCCAAGAGACCTAAAATTAGCCAAAAGGAACCAGAAAAACCAAGAGGTCCTAAAATATCAAAAATGGAAATGGTAATGAGACCACCACCCAAGATGGAGATGATAAAAGAAAGTATAAAATATGGAACCTTTTCATTCCATTCATCCCTATCCCTTGATGGGATTTTTCGTTTAAACATGGATTTGAAAACAGCATAAACAGTGAATGGATTAAGCACGAGAGCGAGAATTAAGAAATAAACAAGATCAAACAACTTTAGATTTCTAATTCCACTCCTTCTCGCGTAAAGAACAGCTATTATTCCAGAAAGTTGGTAGGAAATAGCAAATGCTATAGGCATGATTAATAATGGTGGAAAAACACTCATTGGTAATCGAACTACAGTACTCTTTGTAAAAAACATAATAACATAGAAAACTAGATTTAAGTACACTGAAGCGGCAATAAAAAACAGCGATGCACTAAACAGTAAATCTATCCTATGAATGAAAGGCATTTTAGCTGATAATATTTTCTTCCATCTTAATCTAAGAACATGCATGCTTCCTTTTGCCCATCTTAATATTTGTGATAAGAGAAGTGAGAAATTTGCTGGAATCAAACCAAAACTACCGTATTCATCAATTAATTCTGTTTTGTACCCTTTTGCAAGAAGCTTAACTGAAATATCAACATCTTCTGTGAATGTATCAAATGGTATTCCACCAATTTCATCAACATATGACTTGCGATAGCAAGCTGTAGAACCATTAGTCAAAACTGTAGAGTGCTTTGTTTTTGATCTTTGGAATACTTCATAAAATTGGGCATACATTACAGATTCCCACACTTGCAGCTTTGATTTAACATGTCTGAAATTTACTTTGGATTGTACAAAAGCTAATTGTGAATTGTTCATAAGTAATTTAACAGATTTGGTTATAAGCTTTGGTTCTATCTTGTGATCATAATCCAATAGTATAAAAAATTCTGATGTCACATGTTTTAAGACAACGTTTAACATTCCAGCTTTGAAATGAATATTTGATGGATCATGTATGTGTTTAACATTATAAAGGTGAGCTAGTTCAACGGTTTTCAGATAGCTTTCATGCTCTTTTTCAGTATCATCACCCAGAAACACAGTAAGTTTTTCTTTAGGATAGTCAACCTCTGAAATGGAAACTAAAGTTTCTTTAAGAATTTCATACTCAGGATGCCTAATAGGGATAAGTATACTAACTGCCGGATAATTTTCTATGATGCTTTCCTTTTTGGTTAGACTTGGAGGATTCATACAGGTAGATGCCATGTGGTATAGTAACATGACAGTATAGAATACACCTAAAAATTCTATTAGTAAGGTAATTAGATTCAAAATAAATTCTAATATCATAATGTTCTGGAACGAAACCTCATAGAATCTTTGAATCATCAATACAAAAGACCAGATCAAATAAACAAAACCCGTTAAAGCAACAGCAATCGTAAAAAGATATAGAAAAATACCTGAAAATTGCCAAGCAAACGTTATATTTTTCCTGTTTCGTTCAGTTACTGTCATCTGTGGTCCTTTATAATTGATAATAACGAAAATAGATACTATCATATTAAGACTTTGTCATCGATATTGGAGTAATCAAAGTACTAAAGCTTTTTCTCCCTTAGAGAACTTTTGCTTAAAGAAGATAATGAGAATAACGTCATCAGAGTGAGCTAGGAAAATCATGGAATCATCGGTTGTAATTCCTCATCATATTCGCTATTCTCAATTAGAAATTCAAAACTAGTAAATATATGAGTTGCGAATACTTACAAAATAAAAGATAAAGATTTTACTGAGCTTCCTCAGTTTTTTGCTCGATTTCTAGAGGGGGAGGATTTTCAGCTAATTCCTTTTCCTTTCTTCTTTTCTCCCTAAGTTGGTCTGAAGACATAACAGCTTCAATCTGATTCTTTGGTACTGGAGGGGGATCAAATCTTTCTATAAGTTGAATTAGTAAATCTTTTTGTTTTTTAAGTCCTAATTCATCACAGAGTTCAAGAAATCGATCTTCATAGAGATACAAGTCTTCTAAAAGATGTTTATAAATGATGTTTACTTCTTCTTCATTTAACTTCAAAACATCTTGAGATGTAATTTCAATGATGTATTCTTTAATGAGATCTTTATCAGAAGATATTTCACTTAAGTAGAAAATGAAGAGAGACATATTGTTCTGTGCATTATGAACCGCAGTGTGAATCAATACGGCGCGATAATCCTTCACCATGAGTTCAGTAAATCTTTCCTTAGAGATTTGAAGATGTTTAGTCAAATCTTCTTCCCAACCTTCAGGTAACTTGGAATAATTAAATGCTAAAGCAGGAATTAAATAATCATATAATGGTTTGTGGATAGTTTTAATATCTTCTTCAGTTAATTTGCCTAGAAATCTCAATAAAAGCTTGTAATGGTCCATATTTCCAGTACCTTCAAAATAACGAAGAATAGGCAATATAGACTCAACGGGCGCTAAATCTCTGAAATATAATTTCATCAGAACAGGACGAAGAAGATATGGAACAACCAATAGTAGAAGAACTGGCAAGAAAGCATAAAAAGTATTTCCACTCTCCTTTAGTAATAGCCATAGTATTACAACAAGCGAAATGATTACACCCCACAAACTAAATTGTATATATCTTGCAATCTTCTTAGCTCTTGTTAGATTAAAACATATTTGACATTGTCTGTTAGCTTGTAAGTCATATTGTTGGTCAAGATTGCATATTGCTAATCCACAGTTAGAACATTCACCATCAGAATCGTTATGGAAATGGAACGCGCAAAAATTTTTGCTTTCAATACTAGCCATAACTACAAAAAAAAGAGTATTCTTTTAACTTTATCGAATCAGTCTTTTTTGTTATGCGTTTTTAGAGAGATAGAATATAGCCTTTTTTTTCAACATAATTTTGTATAAAAATTTAATGAATACTAGGATAGAGTTTAAATAAGAAGTTCTCAAAATATACAATTGTAAATTGTTTGACTGGAAAGTGGTCTATATTGAGTGCAGATGATGATGTACAAAAAATGATTAGAGAAGGAAAAGACCTACTAGCTAATAAATCACCCGATGATTTTTTAAAATTCATTGAAAAAGGGATTAAAAAGCTAGAAGAAAATGACCAGTTTATTGAATCTGCTATCTTATGGCACTTCGTTGCAGATGCGATGGAAAATCTTGACAATCAAGACATTCAATCTTATGCATATAGTAAGCTAATAAGTAGATATCTTTTGTTGGATGATCTTAAGAAAGCAGAAGAAGTTTTTAAAGAGTCAATAAGTAAGGAACTTTCAGGTTTTCATCTTGATACTATTAGAACAATATTTGAAAGAAGGAGTGAAACAAAAAGCAATAGAGAGATCATAAGTATTCGCAAAATGGATATTTTTGGCGATTTAGATCAAATACCAGCTAGTCCTAGTACAATGTTTGAAAATGTTTCACTAGTAAGAAGATATGTACATAATTTTTTGCCTAAAGGAACTTTCTCTGTAGCAATACTAAATCACAAGAGTGGAAAAACTGAGGTACTCGAAATTTCTACTGAAAAGCTTGTTGAATATGAAGTCATTTCCATTCAAGAAACGGTGAGGGTTGATTAAAATGGCTGAACAAAAAGCAATTTGGGGTTCAACTAGATACTTTATTAAAATTGATCCTTATACAAATGTTTTTGGTACCTCTATGAGCGGTATAGTCTCGTTTTATGATACTCATGGTTTGATAAATGAAAAAGAATGCAGGAATCTTCTAGAGATAGTAAATACCGTAAATGAATTCTGGTCAACAATTTTAGCACCTCATGAAACAAGAGTAGCTCGATGGATCGAAGAATATTTATCAGAAACAGGCATTCTTGGTGATTATAATTTACTTTTACGTCTTTTAAGATCAGATGAGCTATTTTCTGAAGATTTAGAAGATTTAATTACAGAAACTAAAGAAGTGAGTACTGAAAATTTCGAAAAAGCTTTTGGTACTGTAGAAGACAGTAAAATAATTGGGCATGAGATTACAATTAAAAAACTTCCAGAAGATGATTACTTCAGAGATGAACTTCTTCAAAAGTTAATAGAAGATAATAAATATCAAATACCCAATAAAGTAAAAAGTCGAATTCAGTATAAATTAGCAAACGGTGAAATTGAAACC
>JAUWEG010000107.1 GCA_030608385.1 Candidatus Heimdallarchaeota archaeon | reverse complement strand
AACTGTTATAACATGAGAGATTTTACTCTTATCAAATTTAGGATTTGAATTAAATAATTTTTCAACTGCTTGCTTTCCTAACCTAAGTGATTCCTTTGCAAATAGGTCATTTCTTTGCTTAGTTGTGGGTTCAGGTCTAAGGGTTTTGTTTTTTGGATAGAAAGTAAATTCGCTTGGATCTTTTCCATAATCTTCAATAACTGTATGTCGTTTTATGATTCCAGTTCCTTTGTAGACTTTGTTAAGAAATATTTTTTTGTAGGTTGTATCTGCGACTATCTTTTTCATATATTTTAAGGCAAATTTCTGTGTATAGTATTTCTCAGGAACAACTGTAGTTATTGAATGGAGATAGACATTATTTTCTTTCAAAAGAATTCTTCCTTTCACATTTTCTCAGGTTTCTTAAAACTTGATTGAGTTCAACCTTATTCTTCCAGTACTGCTTTTATACTTTTCTTATCCGGTTTGGATTAAGAGTTTCTGCATTTTTATCCAAAGAAATCTGCTAGTTTCTGTTGTCCTTTGAATGTGGTTTTTTTAGGCTCTATTGGGATAAGTTTTTTTTCTGCAAGTAGGTTTTTGAATTTTCTTGCTGCTGGAGGTGCATACCCAGAGAAATGGTTGTTAATGAAAACATATCCTGTACTTTTATTAGTGTTTTTTGAATAAGCATCAGCCAGTTGGTCTACAGTTTTTTCCATTAATTCGGTTTGATCCTTTAACTCCTTACCAAGGCCAATTGTTTGCTTATGTGAACCTATTATCCTTAGATAGAAATAGTCTTTTTTTACTTCATCAAAAAGATTGAATTTGATATAGGGTAAAAATGAACTGACAATGCCTATATTTTTCTCATTAAGTAGATTGTAAGTATCTTCATTATACCAGCTGTTATGTCGAAATTCTATGACTAGTTGATAGTCTGAATGTGGGAAGAATGAAATAAAATCATAGATCTGTTCCCTTGTTGAAGCGTTCTTTTCAAAACTAGGTTTTAGTTGCATAACAAGAGGTCCAAGTTTCTTTTTCAAAGGATTCATGATGAGTAGAAACGATTTGAGATTCTGCTCAACAACAGATAGATTATCAGCTTGGCAAATCGATTTGGGGATTTTTGCAGTTAAAACAAAATCGTCAGGTAAAGATTTGTTCCATCTAGCTGTTGTTTCTAATTTGGGAAATGCATAGAATGTAGAATTAATCTCACAAGTTGTAAATTGAGTAGAATAATAATCCAAGAGAGCATATTTATCTATATTAGCAGGATAAAAACCACCAAGATTGGATTTCCAGTCTTCATAGTTAAAACCAGTACATCCTACATGTATTTTTACCTCTTGCATCTTACTCAACTTTTCACGACTTTTTTAACTATAAAAGTTTGATATTTCCATCTTCAAAAGTTTTTCCAAAATCTATTGCGGATAGAACTATTAGAATCTATTTAAAAGATGTTTCACATGTAGAAATGCCGATAGGCACCCCTTGCCCTAGAGGATGCATGAGTGTCAGTGCCGAGTAAAAAAACTGACACTCGAATTTCCTCTCTTGGCTTAGGATTAACTTTTGTATTATTAAACAGATGTAATTTGAAGATATTATTAATCTGGTTTCAAGCAAAACTTTTAGTAGAACGTACTAATCTCATAATATTCATGCCTGATTCTGATTCTTCTATAGATTTACTAGAACCTTTACCATTGGGGGATTCTATAGAAGACACAGATCATGAAATTGAAAGAGCTGAGGAAATAGCTCTTTACTCTCGTTCTATCGCTACTAATGTGTCCAACGGTCTTGTAAGTCCTTTTGTCTCTTTTATTTCGTTAAATTTAGGTGCATCAGCTGGAATCTTGGGTTTGATTCAAGCAATAGCTAACCTTCTAAGACAATTTTTGGACCCTTTTTTTGGACGCCTTTCAGATATGGTTAGAAGAAGAATTCCTTTCATAGTTATTTCAACTATCACTTGGATTATTCCTTATGCTTTTCTTTATTGGGTTAAGGCCCCTGAATTTGTTATTCTCATTGTTGCAATTGTTAACATCCTGTTAAGTTTAGGTAATCCAGCTTGGAATGCTTTACAGAATGAACTTTTTCCAAGAGAGGTTAGAGGTAAACTTACTGGTCGCGTTTTCTGGTTTGGATCATTTGGCAGTATGATTGCTACTCTTTTTACAGGAGTAATACTTACTTTTGCTTTTGGAGAAAACATCGAATATCAAAAGTATATCCTTATCCCTGTTGGTCTAGGCGTTTTGATTTCCATTATAGCAGTACTTCCTTTCAGAAAGATAGAAGAGCCATTAAGAAGGGAAGGAGTGCAATTTGAAAAAACTGATGGAAATTTGAAAGAAGGAATCAAAGAAATTTTTAGGAATAAACCTTTCAGAAAATTTATGCTCCTATATTCAATCTTTGGACTGTTTTGGACTTTTTCTTGGCCATTATTTAGTCTTAAACAGATTAATATTTTGAATGCAACAGCTGTTGAAGTTGCTTTGCTAGAGATAATTTTCGCTGTGACTTCCATTCTGTTTATTTTATTGGGAGCTAAAATAGCAGATAAGTTTGGAAGAACAAAGCTCATCATACTTAATCGTATGATTTTGTTTCTCTTCCCTCTTGGTTATATTTTTGCTTCTAAAATCTGGCATCTTTATTTGGTACACTTCTTTATTGCAAGTATTTTCAATCTAAGTTTTGCTGGAGTGAATGCATACATTTTAGATTTAATACCTAGAAAAAATGGTGGATTATATTTTGGTGTTCTGGGTTTAGTTACTGGAGTATTCTACTTTGTAGGAACTCTATTAGGAGGATATTTAGTTCAGGTTCTAGAAAATTGGTACTCTCAAGAGGTTTCTCTTACCATAGCTCTTGCCTTTGTTACTGTTATGCGATTCATATTAGGTTTCATTTTCCTTTCATTGAAAGAAGTGAAGACTTTTTCTTCATCTTACAAAGAATTACCACATTATGCTTTATCGAGTTTTGCAAATTTTGTGAAAAAACCATTTCGAGGAAAGAAATAATTATTTTCCAATTTCAGATAGAAGTTGCGTGTTGCTTCAGTTCAATTTATAAATAAACGAACTTCTTTGCTCATAAAGGTGGATATTGAAAATGGATGCTATAGAAAAAATAGGAAAACACATGCTTGTTGATGGTTATCCTTTAGTACTTGATTTAAAGAAAAGTCATGGATGCAGATTAGTTGATAAAAAGAATGATAAAACCTTTCTTGATTTCTTCTCATTCTTTGCCTCATCACCCGTTGGAATGAATCATCCAGCAATGATGGAAAAGGATTTTCTAAACAAATTAGCAGAAGTTGCAGTTAATAAGCCCAGTTGTTCAGATATCTATACTGATGAAATGGGTGATTTTGTGGAAACTTTCAGCAGATTAGGAATTCCAAACGATATGCCAAATCTTTTCCTAATCTCAGGTGGCGCTTTGGCTGTAGAGAATGGACTTAAGACTGCTTTTGATTGGAAAGTGAGAAAGAACTTCTCTAAAGGTTTTGAAGATGAAGTAGGAAGTCAAGTAATCCATTTTGAGCAATCTTTCCATGGGCGAACAGGATATACTTTAAGCTTAACAAATACTTTTGATCCCAAGAAAACAAAATACTTCCCCAAATTCCCATGGCCTAGGGTATCTAATCCTAAAGTAACTTTTCCAATTGAAGATAATTTTGAACAAATTGTTATAGCTGAAGAGAAGAGCTGTCAGGAAATACATGATGCTATCGAAAAATATGGTGATGATATTGCTTGTATTTTAATTGAGCCCATACAAGCTGAAGGTGGAGATAATCATTTCCGTCCACAATTCTTCCAAAAGCTTAGACAAATGGCTGATAACCATGACATTTTGTTAATCTATGATGAAATCCAAACTGGCGTTGGAATGACAGGTAAATTCTGGGCTTATGAACACTTTGGAGATGCAAAACCAGATATCCTCTGTTTTGGTAAAAAAATGCAAGTGTGTGGAATATTAGCATCTGATAAAGTTAAAGAAGTTGAAAATAATGTCTTTGAGGAAAGCAGTAGAATTAACTCTACCTGGGGCGGAAACCTAACTGATATCTTCAGAGTAACCAAATATCTCGAAATCATCGAAAAGGAGAATCTTGTTGATAATGCTGCTAAAATGGGCGAGTATATGTTAAAGCAAGTAAAAGAATTACAAGCTGACTTTCCAGAGAAAATCTCCAATTCCAGAGGAAGAGGATTGTTCACTGCATTTGATCTAGAATCAGTTGAAATGCGTGATCAGATCAGAAAAGATTCCTATGCTAAAGAACTTCTTATACTTGGTTGTGGAGAAAAAACTATCCGTTTCAGACCTTATCTCAATGTAACTCCAGAAGAAATTGATGAGTGTATGAGCATTCTGAGAGATGTCATAAAAAGCCTTTAATTTTCTCTTCCTTTTCTTTCTATTTCTGCTGTTTTTTGGTTTTTATGGGCACTAATACTAAAACTTATATGTTCAAATCCAAAAAATAGGGCAAGGTGAAAATATGCCTCTGGTTGAATGTGTACCAAATTTCAGCGAAGGAAAAAATCAAGAGATTATTGACCAAATCGTTGATGCCATCCAAAAGGGTGGAGAAATCATTATGTTAGATAGCAGAATGGATCCTGATCATAATAGAGCAGTTATTTCATTTATTGGTGAACCCGAAGAGTGTGTTAATGCTGCTTTTGAAGGATGTAAGAAGGCTACTGAGTTAATAGATATGAATGAACATGAAGGAGAACACAATAGATTTGGTTCTACAGATGTTATCCCCTTAATTCCAGTCTCTGATATAACTCTAGACGAATGTGCAGAACTAGCTCATAAACTAGGAAAAAGAATAGCGAAAGAACTAAAAATACCTATTTATTTCTACGGAGCAGCTGCAAAAGATCCAGCTAGAGAAGTACTTCAGAGTTATAGAACAAAAACATTCCAATATGAACAGCTGAAAAAAGAGATAGCTACAAATGAGGACTACTTCCCAGATGTTGGAGCTAAAAAAACACATCCTAAAGCTGGTGCAACAAATATTGGAGCTAGAAACTTCTTAGTTGCATATAATATCTATCTAGATACTGATGACATGGAAGTTGCTAAGAAAATAGCTAGAAATATTCGTCATTCTGGTGGAGGATTAAGGTATATTCAAGCTGGAGCAATGAATATTGAAGAACGTGGTGTTGTACAAGTCAGCATGAATATAACCAATTTCAAAGGAACTCCATTACATAGGGTGTTAGAAATGGTGAAGACAGAAGCAAAAAGATTTGGTGTAAATGTTACTGAATCAGAAGTTTACGGGATGCTTCCTCTAGATGCTCTTTTAGAAGCTGCAGAGTTCTACTTACAATTAAACAAATTTGATAGAGATCAAATAATCGAAAAAAGAGTTTTTTCAAAAGGTGAATAAAATGGGTGAAATGCTAATAAACAAAGTAATAACAGATTTTTTGGATGAACTAGCTAGTGATGCTCCTGCACCTGGTGGTGGTTCAGCAGCTTGTATTGCTGGAGCTATGGGTGCCGCATTAGGTAGCATGGTTGCTAGACTTACAATAGGTAAGGAAGATTACAAAGATGTTGAAAAGTTTTTCAAGAAAAAATTGAAAAAAACTGAAGAACTTAGAATAAAACTTACAGAATTAACTGATAAGGACGCCAATGCTTTTAGTGGTGTAATTAAGGCATTCGGAATGCCTAAAGAAACTGAAGAAGAGAAAGCTGCTCGATCAGCAACAATCTTAGCTGAGTATAAGGTAGCTGCTGAGGTACCTTTAGACACATGTAAAGCATGTAAAGAAGTAATAGAACTTCATATTGAGATGGGAACTAAAGGAAATAAACAAGCTCTTTCCGATATCGCAGTAGGAGCTCTTTGTGCTCTAACTGGTCTCAAGTCAGCAATGCATAATGTAGAAATTAATCTCGGTTGGATAAAAAACAAAGATGCTGAATATGCAGAAAAAATGTATGCACAGCTTGAAGAACTAGTTGAGGGTGTTGAAGAAAAAGTTTACAAATTAGATGAAGAAATAAGAACAACCTTCTAATTTTTTTCTTTCTTTCTTTCAATATTCGAAAGGTATATCGTGTATTTCTATACTTGTTTTCTAGGTTATGCAAATTCCTTTGATTCACCAATTAAACTAAATCTTTTAAATCTGAATATTCATTATTATCTCGAAATGACTGGCCAAATTCCTGATTCTTTTCTTTATGAAGGTGAGGTTTATTCCCTTATTGGTATCGAAGAAGAAGAGCCTTTTTCTCCTTTGGATTATGATATCATGCCTGAAATGGCTTCTACAGCTTGTTGGAGAGGATTTGTCTTATATTACAAATTAGATAATAATTATCTGATTCTTCAAGATATGCAGCTTAATACTCAAGAAGCTAAGAAAATTAATGGAATTAAACCTAAAAAAACTGAGGATATGTTCAAATTTCACTACCAAGATTTGAACCTAAAACTCGATTATTCTAGTAAGTTATTGATTGCTTGTGACTTCATTGACGAGATGTATGTACATATGGGTTTTCAGAGAGCTATTTCTTTTCGTAAAGTGGTTGAATTGGATTTCAAGAGAGGCGAACTTCTTTCAGTGAATGATTTATCAGAAGAAATGGAAAAGAGAAGAAATAAAGATTCTGCTCAGGGTGGTAGACCCAAAACTAAGAAAGATAAGGATGTTAAAGAGTGGATTCGTGACACTTTTTCTCGCAAATATGATAATGAGGGAAAATAAGATTTAAGCTGTTTCGATGGTTTAAAATATGCATTTCTAATTGAATGATTATCATGGATGTTTTAGCTAATCTGGGAAAAAATTTGGAATCTATAGACTTATCTTTAGAATCTCCTATGAATTTCAGATTAGCTGCAGTTCTGGTACCAATTTATGTGAAGGATCAGAAAATACTTTTCACTAAAAGAACAGAAAACTTGTCCCATCATCAAGGGCAAATATCTTTTCCTGGAGGAAGATTTGATGAATCAGATGGGAATTTAGTAGAGACTGCTCTCAGAGAAACTGAAGAAGAAGTTGGAATAAAGAGAGAATCTATTCATGTTTTAGGTAGCCTTAATCCACTATTATCAACAAGTATGCATTATGTTTATCCTTTAGTGGCCTTTATAGATGAAGATGTAGATTTAATAATTAATCCTAAAGAAGTGCAAGAAACTTTCTTTGCGGATATTAAACAATTATTACTTCCTGAAAATAATCTTTCTGGAATGTTCAATAATCAAGAATACATGTACTATAATGTTGGAAAATATAAAATTTGGGGATTAACTCATCTTATACTTACTGATTTACTTACTAGATTGAAGAAATAGTTTCATTTTTTATCTTGTTTTTCTATTTCATCTATTATTTCATCAGCAATGGTTTTTGCTAGTTCATCAGCCAGTTCTTCATCAAATATTTCTTCACCTTCAGCTTCCTCTTCCTCTGATTCAGGCATAATTAATACAGGAATACGTTGATCTTTAAGATAGTATTCAAAGGCTTCTGGCTGTGCCATAGCATCCATCATACTACCTACCAACTCATTATAAGCTTCTTCTAGATTTATTATTGCATCTTGCATCTCTTGCCAGGGATAATACTCACTCTTGTTTGTATAAAAATGATCAACCATTTCTTCAGGATCGAAAAACTGTTTTTCTACTTTGTATCTTAAATTAGAGAGATGGGCAATGTTTGAGCGGTATTTGTCTAGCATTTGACCGCTTTTTTGCATGTATTGCTTAAAAGAAATCTCTTCCATACATTCTAGAATGAATCCTAACATATTAACTTATTCGCAAAATAGCTCATTTTGATACCTCAAAGATACTAAATAGGTAAATTTCTTAAAGGGATAAGTTTATCGAACAATATGTTTGAACAGCTGCAGTTACCTGCTGAATTGTCAAAGTTAATGGTGTCTTTCACTCCTTTACTAGGAATAAGTGGTAACATTGAGAATCACAAGTTATTCGTTCTTACAAACTATTTTCCTATTAACAACAATAGACTAGTTATCTCGTTTTCAGAGGGGGAAATACCTAAGGAGATTTCTTTGAATGTTTTAAGGAAAGGTGAAGATTCAAAAATTCTAGCAGCACTCGCAAATCAGTCACTTGACGTAGAGAATCTGAAGAAGTGTTCAAATTTTGAAACACCTCTTTATAACCTGTTTTTTGTACATTTTTTTGGTATTTAAATAGGGTAGTGTAGAGTATACTTTGAAGGATTATAGCTATGCACCAGTACTATGGTGATCCTTGGGGCTATATCCAACGAACTTCCAAAAGCGAACCGTAAGCA
>JAUWEG010000193.1 GCA_030608385.1 Candidatus Heimdallarchaeota archaeon | reverse complement strand
TCTGTTTGAGTAAGATCTGAATACATTTCTTGAATAATCAGATAACCTTGAGGTTTGACTACCCTGAACATCTCTTTCAGTACTTTTTCTGGTCTTTCCAAGTGATGAAGAGAACTGGCTATACTTACTATATCAAAGGTTTTATCTGGAAAGTCTAGCTTTTCAGCGTTCATTTTCTTGAATTGTGCTATTGTTCCAAATCTTTTTTCTGCTTTCTTTAGTTTCTCTTCATTAAGATCTATTCCTATAAAAGAATCAAAACTTTTCAATGCTTGTTTGAGAAAAACAACAAATTCTCCACCCCCTGTTCCTACATCTAAAATTTTTCCACCTAAAATTTCTTTAAGCTTTTTTACTATTTTATCCGCTCCTGAATAAGCTAGAGTAGTTGAGCGTACTTCCATAGCTTTTCAAGACATTAAGCATTTAATAATGATTTGATTTTTTAACAAATCTCATTGTAAAAGCTAGGTAAAACATTTAACTGTTAATCCCTTAAGCTTTAGCATGAACAATCAAGATACTTCAGAAATTGAAGCTCTTGGTCATCCTGCAACATTAAAGCTTTTTCTGTTTTCTAAATCAGTTTATCCTGAGGATTTTGGTGTTCGTGAAGCTCGACGTAAATTAGATTTTAATAGCCCTAGCACAGTTCTATGGCATTTGGATAAGCTTGTAGAAGCTAGTCTTCTAGAGAAACTCCCCTCTAACAGGTATAAGCTTCTTGAAAAGGGTCTTGACATAAAAGAAATCAATGTACCTGTGAAATTCTCTGCACAGATAATTAAGGGGGAACTGATTCCTAGAAGAATTTTCTTGATCTCATTTCTTATCACTGCTTTTGTTGTGACCTTCATTCTAGTTTTCATAAACCCTTTAATTGCTGCTATTAACGGAGTTGTTCTATTGGGAGTAAACTGTGTTTTGTATCTTCTAAACTACTTGACAATTAAGAAACAACTTACATACTATTCTTGGGATAAAGAAAAAATTGATTGAAACAGCTATTTTCTATCTGTTCTAGTAGTGAAACACTCTCTGTCAAACCTCACTAGAATGGCTTTAGAACTGTTCGAGTTCTAGATATATAAAGGTCTTTTACTTAAGTTCAATGATAGCATGAAAATTACTAATCCAAAAAACCCTATTCAAGCAGGAATTATTTCAGCACTTATAATCAGTTCCTTAGTAGTCGGGGGAATCTATCTTTATCCATACTTAGTTCGCTTAGGAATCGATTATGAGTTTAGGGAAGAAGTTCAACTTCCAAAGAGTGTTACAAACGATTTTGGAACTTATAATCTTCAATCGTATAATTATACACCTTCGATAATTCCTACACCTATACAATCAGGTTTGTCAAATGTTGATTTACAAGAATTAGAAGGAGAATTAACTTCTGAGATGATTCAACAACTCGAAAATTATGGTTTTGCGATAGTTGATAGAGGAATCGAGGATATATTCTATCCTATGTACTATGATGATTTTTTAGATACACCGATGTATATTTCGACAGATTTTTGTCTTCATGTCTTACATTCAATTTTCGATAATTGCTTAAGAGTTATAGAACTGGAGTATTTTTACAGCAACTTCAGTTTAATGCTAGACACGCTTCGAGAAGAACAAATGGTTCTATATTCAATAACTACTGATGCAGATGTTAAGGATGCTTTGAAATACAATGTTGCTTATCTAACTGTTTTGATGTATCAACTGGATAATTTAGTTACTATTCCATCTTATGCTAATACTTTAGTTTCTTCTGAACTGGAAAAAATAGATCAAGGTATAAGAGCTGTATCTCCAATTTTTGGTTATGAGGAAGATTATTCTCAGTATACACCTAGGGGACATTACACAAGAAATGATCAATTTGAGCGCTACTTCAAAGCAATGATGTATGCTGGAAGGATGGGTTTCATACTTGATGATTTATCGCTAGATAATAGCATAGGAATCCATCAGACTAGGATGGCTTTAGCACTTGTTTATTCATTCTCAATAGAAATAAGTGGGGAAACAATCTGGAATTATTGGGATAATATTTGTAGAACAACCAACTTTCTTGTTGGTGGAAGTGATGATCTTACCCCCGTAGATTATTTCACAATTTGGGAACAAACAGGAAGTATTAACTTTGATGATTTGAATAATGATACCTTTGTAGAAGAAATAATTGTAAATCTAAAAGAATTGAGAGCTCCTAAGATAAATTCTCGATATACTGAAGCATTCGAAGGAGTTGAAAGCATAGTAAAAAGCTTCAGACTCTTTGGGCAAAGCTATACACCTGATGCATATATCTTTCAAGAGTTAGTGTATGATAATCTACCTGACCGTTATATTCCAAAAGCGCTAGATATTTTCTCTGTTTTTGGAAGCGAGAGAGCAGAATTTCACCTTGATTCTGAAAAGGCATATACAGGGTATGAGGAGAAAATAACTGAACTAAGAGACGAATTTGGTAATCTCAGTATATCTGATTGGACACAAAATATCTACTGGCAGTGGCTTCATTCTATCTTACCACTATTGGAAGAAAAAGAAGCGGGTTATCCAGGTTATATGCAATCCGATACTTGGACAGATAAGTCACTTGTAACATCTTTAGGAAGTTGGGTTGAACTCAAGCATGATACCATACTTTATGCAAAACAATCCTATTCTGTGCTTGGTATAGGTGATCAAACAGTTCATTATGTTGAACCTTACCCTAAAGTCTATTCAAGGATAGCTGCAACCCTAAGAATGCTGAAGGAAGGTTTGCAAACAAGGGGAGTTTTGTATGAAAACATCAGCAGTAGCTCAGAATACTATATTCAAATTTATAGTAATTTTACCCTGAAATTCGATGAGTTAGCAGAAGCTTTCGATACATTAACTGAACTAAGTATTAAGGAACTACAAAATGAGGAATTAAGCACTAAGGAAATGAACTTCATTCACTATTTAGGTAAGAAGTTTCAAAGAATAGTTTCTTTCAATTATGGTGCAGCCGAAGCGTATCAAAATCAAGCAGATAAAAGAACTGCTTTAATAGCAGATGTTCACACCGATCCGAATTCAGGACAAGTATTAGAGGTAGCTGTTGGTAATCCGTTTCTGATTTATGTTATTGTACAAGATCATACAGGTTCGCTCTTTCTTACTAGAGGAGTAACATTTTCATACTATGAATTCTTACAACCATATGATCAGCGTTTAACTGATGAAGAATGGCAGACAATTCTAAATTCATCTCCTCCTGCTTTACCTCTGTGGATCACTGATAATATTCCAATAACTACGGATTCAATTTCTATAGATATGTCAATAGCTGTTCCACTTAATTCTAAAAAAAATAATCCCCAACTTTTCTCTTTTTTTTCTTTGAAAAATCGTTAAAACTGTTGTGTTATTTTTAGCAATAAAAAGAAAAAAGAAGATGTTTACAACTACTCCAATTTTTGTCCGCAATTTACGCAGAAACCTGTTGAAAGCTCATTTTGTCCTCCACATTGTGTACAGAATTTAAATTTCTGGACAGGAGTTTCTGTTGGGGGTTGTGTAGCTGTTTGAAGAGGGGCTTGAAAACCTTGCACTTTTGTAGCTCTTCTTCTTCTCACCAGTATATAGGCAGTTATACCACCAGCAACTGCAACGAAAGCAACCACACCTATTATTATCTCTGTAGGAGATAATTCTGTATCTCCATTAGTTGCAGGAGAACCGAAATCTTTCTGTTGCACTTCTACTCTCCAAGAGTCGAGATTAGCTGTTAGAACCACCATATAGAAAGTCCCTTCAGCATAAAGATAGGATGTTCCAGACACTCCTTCAAACTCTGTCTCATACATGATAGTTTCTCCTTGAGGATACACAAAGACAACAAAAGCATCATACTCTGGGTAACTCGTTGTTGTTGTCCATACAAATCTTG
>JAUWEG010000183.1 GCA_030608385.1 Candidatus Heimdallarchaeota archaeon | reverse complement strand
TTTTCAAACTTATTTTGTTCTAATAATACGAGAATCAATCGAAAAAGTATCCAAGAATATCGCCGATGGTTTGAATTTCCTGTTTCTAGAAGCATTTGAGCACATTTAGCATAATATTTTACAGTTTCATCTAAATCGTGTTTTTGCCAGTGTATAAAACCGATATCCCCAAGAATAAATGATAATGCGAATTCTGATTCCATTTTTTCAGCAAAAGGTAGACTTTTCATTAAATGGTCAAGCGATGTTTCTAATTCACCCATGTCAAGATAAATGGTTCCTAAGCTTGATAAACAACCCATTTTTTGTTCAATAATATCAAATTTCTCAGCAAGTTCTAAGCAAATTTCAAACTGCTTGATAGCTTGGGAATATTTTCCATACCACTGATAAAGACAAGCTAACTCATACTGAATATTTACTCTTCCATAATCCCAGTCTATTTCTTCTACTATTTTTAATGCTTGAGTCATCTTCTCCAACAGAAAATCAAAACCATCTCTCCACCCCTTATAGTGACTTTGCAGAATGGCTTTCCTTTTAAGGTTTTCTGGTGTTTTTTGATCATTAATTGAATCAAGAGTGTCTTGAGCTAGCTGTAAATTCACAACTCCAGTTTTAAGATTCCCAGTAAGGCACAAAGCTCTACCAAGATGAAATGCTGAATCAAATATAAGGAACTTATTACCAAGTTTCACACTCCCTTTAACGGCTTTTTCACCAAATTCTATTGCTTTAGAAAATGGTTGGAAAATACAATACAATTGTGTTTTCAATCTATAACAATAGACTCTATCCTCAGAAGTAATATCGCTTCTTTGTTCTATAGAATCTATTTCTTGTAGTGCCTCATAATATCTACCAGTAAGAAACATATTCTCAATTTCTTCAAATTTCTCGTCTGAAACAGTCTTCATTAAGGCACTTCTATGAAATTATAAATCCATTCAAAAAGAGAATCATCATTAATAGGTTTTTCGGGAAAATAATAGACAACTGAGCCGACCATAGCGACCTGTTGTTCGACGCCATTTCAGAAGCCGTTTCTTAACCATAAGCTCCACGCCGCTTGCTATGGGCACTACATATCAATCTTAGAGCTGCTTACTTCCGTACCTGGCCCATTTTGACTTCAACCTTTCTAACGATTTCCTCCGAAATCGCCTCCAGTGTACACAGTCTCATAGGGCAGCGCTTCGACGCTATCCGATTAAGGCGTATCAACCTCAACGAAGCCTCAGCAACAGCATTCACCCCAGCATATAGAGCGCTTCTGGTACAAGGACGCCCTAGGTCCCCGGCTAGTCGTTGCTATCGACTCAGTTTCTAGTAAGCAAAAGAGGTAAGACCAATTTAAACATTGCTATTTTTGGTCGATACCCAATAATTATATAACTGCTCTAACTAGCAGAGTTTCATTATTGAAGAAATGCTTGAGGTTAGAAACTAAGTTGATTGATAAAACAGTCAAAGTAAATGGCATAAATATTCATTACAATGAATATCCTCATGATGGAGAAACTATAATCTTCCTCCATTTTGGGTTTTCATCTCTTTCAATGTGGAATGGTGTTATCCCTTTCTTTGAAGGCAAATATCACTTAATATTGCCAGATTATCGAGGACATGGACACTCAGAAAAACCCAAGGACGGATATCATATAGACGAAATGGCAGATGATATAATTCATTTGATGAACGAACTAGAAATTGAAAAAGCTCATTTTGTTGGAAGTTCCTTAGGAGCTGAGCTTTCAGTAAGCATCGCTGCTAGATATCCAAAAAGAGTGCTTTCACTAGTTGTTGAAGGAAGTGCTATGAATAATGTCTATGGGCCATATGGATTAAGTGATCCAACTGAAGAAGAGAAAGAAGCTGAAAAAGAAAAAATGCTGGAAAGAATCAGATCATCAGAGACATTTTATGATAGTCCCGAGATATTATTGAAAACACTAAAAGAAGCATATGAACCACGCGGGATGTGGAATGAATACATTAAGGTAATGGCAGAATATGAGATTTATGAGACATCTGAAGGAAAATATTCAGGAACTGTACCAATGTGGGTTAGTGAAGGATACATGCACAACTATTGGTCTCTGAGATTTGAAGAATATTATAAGGAAATAAAAGCCCCTGTTCTATTCCTTCCAGGTGAAAAAGAATGGCAAAATGAAAAACTACAAGCTGCTCTTAATTACTTTAGATCGTTATTGTCAAACAGTAGAATGGTTCATATTAAAGGTGGTATGCATGCATTTGTATGGCTATTCTTTCCCGAAGAGGGGAGTGAAGTTGTTCTTGAATTTCTAGAAAATGTGGGAAGGAAATAGAAGTATTTCTGAACCTTTTTCTATTTTCATTTACATAAAGAAGAACTTATGAACAGATACTCAGCTCTAAATTTAATGCCCGAAACAGCTGATGATAATCAATTTACTCAAGAATTTATACAAGCTATTGATGATTTCTTAAAGGATGCGACTAAGCTTGCAATTCTTGGTATTGGAAATGAAGATAATGGAGACGATGCAGTAGGATTGTATATCCTTACTATTCTTCAAGAAGCAAACCTACCAGATTGGGTAACAAATTTTTATTGTGAAAAAGTGCCTGAACATTTTCTTGGGAAATTTAGAAAATTAGAGCCAGACAGAATCATTATTTTAGATGCTGCAGATATGAAAGAAATACCAGGAGCTATTGCAATCTTTCCCAAAGAAGCTGTTTCTAGTGGTTTTCATCTTTCAACTCACACATTGTCTGTAACAATGCTTGAAGAGTTTCTAAAACCAGTTGTTCCAGACTTAATTACAATATATGTGGGAATCCAACCAAAGGATCTATATTTTGATACACCTTTATCAGAAGAATGCAGAGTAGCAGCAGAGGAATTTGCAGGTTTACTAATTGAACGAATTAACAAAAGAAATTAACCTAAGGGGAATATTTCTACATTTCTTCAAGAAGAAACATAACTGTTTATAAAACTAGTACTTCTGAATTGTAATTATAGTAGAAAGAGGGATATTATTGAAACAATCATCTTCTCTCTTTCTTGATCTTGCGAAGTAGAAGTAAAATCATGCCCCATAGTACATTTAGATTTGGTACTCTTTTCATATATTTTGTATAATCATCTCCAAACTTATCAATTAAATCACTGTTAGCTTTAATAGTAATTAAATAAGTAGCAATTATAACAGGAATAAGGAAGATATCTACAACCCAATGTTGTGAGATAAAAACTAGAGCAATACTCCAAAGAATACCAGCAAGGTACTGCGGATGTCTAACTATTGAATAAATCCCTGTATCGACCAATTTAGTGGTTTTAATATAACTAGAATCTTTTGGAATACTACCCTTGATTCTAAATGTGAAAATTGGTAAAAGACCAAAGAGAATTGAAAATCCCCAAAAGATGTATCCTACAATAACAAGGCCATAAATTTCATAGTAATTTGGCCAGAGAACAAAGGTTAGAATAATCTGTACTAATATTGAAACCCAGGTAACTGTGAAAGGGAGGAAATCTATTAAGCCCATAAATCTCACTTATTTGATTTTGCAAATTAATAACCCACATCCAAGCTAATAAAGCTGTCTAAGAGAAAAAGTTATTTATTTGTGCTATTTGTGCAAAAACAGAGAGTATTGGGATTTAATTGCAATGTCAGAACCAACACAAAAGTATCGAGATAAAGAACTAGTTGATGCAATAATTAAGAAGATAAAACAACTGACAGAACAAATAAGTGAGAAAGTTCGTATTATGCATGTCTGCGGAACACATGAACATGACTTAGTAAAAGCAGGATTGCGTTCATTATTACCAAAAGAAATAGACTTGATAGCTGGTCCTGGTTGTCCTGTCTGTGTCTCTAGTGCCCAAGATGTTGATGAAGTTCTTTGGATTGCCGATAATCACAATGTCATTATTGCCACTTTTGGTGATATGATGCGTGTCCCTGGTTCTAAAGAGTCGCTCTATCAAGCTCAAGGAAGGGGTGTTGACATTAGCATTGTTTATGGTGTATCTGATGCTATCAAACTTGCAGAACAAACTCCTGATAGAGATGTTCTTTTCTTCAGTGTTGGTTTTGAAACTACCTCTTGCGTTACAGCAGCTGAAGTTGTCCGTACTACACTTCCCAATTTTAGTATCTACTCTTCTCACAAACTTGTTCCCCCAGCAATGGAACTTTTATTGCAAAGAGATGATTTGGAATTTCAAGGATTTTTAGCTCCGGGTCATGTTTCTACAATTATTGGTGCTAAACCTTATGATTTTATTCCAGAAAAATATAATTTTCCTGTTGCTGTAGCTGGTTTTGAACCAGTAGATATCCTTGTTGGAATTTATGCACTGTTGAAGCAATTCAATGAAAATACCTCAAGAGTTGATAATATGTACAAACGTTACGTAAGATACGAAGGTAATGTTACAGCTCTCAAAACAATGGAAGAAGCTTATGTTGTTTCAGATGCAAG
>JAUWEG010000051.1 GCA_030608385.1 Candidatus Heimdallarchaeota archaeon | reverse complement strand
TAAATTTTTCTTCTAACGATAATTCTTTTAGCAAAGAATCGACTTTAAGTTCTACTTCTTCCTCAGAAATCACATGGTTATCTTTATTCAAGAAATAATAAATCTTCGGTAGAAAAGTTGTGATTTTATCAACAATTCAATAATTTAAACAAATTAATTAGTTTTGCAGAAAGAAGAAAAAATCCATTTACAATTGTTTTTATAGAAGATTCTTAGTGTAAGCTAAGGTTTGAATATTATGTCTAAAGGAGAAACTATTCCAGTAATAGAATTCTGTAATGTGTCAAAAAACTATGGAATGATTGAGGCGTTAAAGGATGCTACATTTGGAATAAACAAAGGGGAAATTTTCGGGTACATCGGTCCAAACGGGGCTGGAAAAACTACGACTTTAAAGATACTTGTTGGTCTTATTAGTAATCATTCTGGCGATGTGAAAATTAATGGCCAGCTTCCATCAGAAAACCCTAACATTAACAGACTAATAGGTTATTTACCTCAAGATGTGGGTTTTCAAGAGTGGAGAACAGTTGATCATGCTCTTGTTACTTTTGGACGATTATCTGGAATGACCAAAGCAGATTTAGTAGAACGTGTCCCTGAAGTCTTGGAAATGGTAGGTTTACCTGATGCTGGTAAAAGAAAGATTAAACATCTTTCCAGTGGTATGAAACAGAAGCTTAAACTAGCTCAAGCATTGCTTCATAATCCCCCCATTCTGATTCTCGATGAACCACTTTCTGGCTTAGATCCTACAAGCAGATGGCAGTTGAAGAAAATTATAAGAGAATTATCAGAAACTAATGTGACCATTCTCTTTTCCTCACATATTCTTGATGATGTTGAGGATATTGCTACTTCAATTGGAATCATAAATAAAGGTAGTTTAGCAAAAGTTGGAAAACCCCAAGAATTGCAGAAAGAACTAATGGGAGGAGATGGTGTAGAAGTAACCAGTCCTAATATAGGTGAGAAAATCAAACAAATAGAATCTTTGTCTCTAGTTGATAGCGCAGTGTTAAACGAATTTGATTCCACTCAAATTACCATAATGTTTATTCCAGATGTGAACCTAGAAAAAGGGTTAATTCAACTAATGGACTTCTTTGTTAGCAATCAGATAATTATACATAATTTTAACTATCTTAAGCCGTCTTTAGAGAAGGTTTATCTAAAGTATGTTATGGAGGGTGATTCTGCTTGAAAAGTTTGTTCATATTACTTTGGGACGAATTTAGAGGTTTTGCTAAATCAAAAACAATGATAGCAATGTGGATAGGTATGCCTTTAGTGGTTATAGTAATGCATTTTCTAAATCCTGTTCAAGGAGATTTTCCGATGACTTTGTTTTCTGGGATTATTATTGCTAGTATAGGCGGTTTACTTGCTGCAGTAATTTTGAGCAGTACTATGGCTAATGAAATAAACGCAAATGTTTATGCTTTATTTCTAATTAGGCCTGTAAAAAGATGGCAAATTGTTATTGCCAAATATATTGCATTTATGTTCTCTCTGATAATAGCTTCTCTATTGAGCTTTACTTCTGGAATTATTGTTGACCTAATTCGAAGTTCACTCCCATCTGAAATCCTTAAAGCGCTCATTCGTTATTCCTTTGAGAATCTTTTGATATCACTATCTGCAATGTCTATAGCTTGTGCTGCTGGTTTGGTGATAGGTATGCTAGTCAAGTCTGTTGCAATGGCGGTAATTTTATCCATCTATCTAGGTCAACAGATGTCAGTGATAGCTATTTTACCAGGTTACTTTCTAGAAAATGTTAATCCATTGGTTTTTTCAATAGGTGTTGGACTAGCTGCAACAGTCATCATTTTATCTTTGGGGATATTTGTTTTTCAAAAGAAGCAATTTTAATTCCCATTATTGTTTTTTTTCTCTTAAGTCATTTTGTGCTATTCTATAAAGCTAATAAAAAACTTATATACACATGATTTTCTTAAGCATATGGATTTGAAGAGCAGAAAATGTTCCTTTTGTGGAAAAAGTCCAGTTAATGTTTATTGGACATTCAAAACTACTGCATATTGTACTTTTAGGTGTTATGCTACATGTTCTGCTGGCCTTCTATTACTTCTATCTGTAATTTTTGGAGCACTTTTTGCAGGTTTAATGATAGTTTTTGCTGTTTTGAAAATAAATCCAGTAATGCACATTCCAGTTATTGTTGCTACAGTTTTTGGTCCTTTACCTGGTTTCATTATTTCGTTTCTAGGTTACAAATATAGGAGAGAAGATAAGATTGATCCTCCTATTAAAATTCAACATGAAGAAATAGAGGGTGTTGAAACAGATTCAAAGCTTATCTGTTCCATCTGTAAAGAAGTGATTTTAGATAAACAAGAAAAAGCAATTGTAGAACCTTGTATGCATGAGTTTCATCGTTCTCACTTAGCAAGTTGGACTGTTGATAACTATAATTGTCCTAATTGTGATAAGAAAATAGAGAAAATTACTTTTGTTGAAAAAGACAATTAATAGATAATTTCGTTTTTATTTTGATGAAAAAAGATAGAAATGAGAGTAGGTTATTTTACTACTCTAATTTTAGTAAATAGTCTACAATTCTAAATATCATTCCAAGGATAGATGTGCGGTTATAGCTCCTGCTAATTGAATTTTAAAGAAATTGTAATTGTTTCGCTTGAAAAATTATCAAAGTATCTGAATGTGGAGAAGTTTTATAACTTTCATTTAATATTAATTTATCTAAGAAATCCAGGTGAATATAACAAGTGGCTTTTAATTTTTCCAAATATGATGTTTCAACAAGAAAAATAAGTATTGGTTTCTTCTTTGCTGCACTTGTAACTGCTATTTGTATTCCTCTTTGCATGATAATGATTGCAAGTTCAGCGACTTGGCTTTATTTCATTAGGGTACCAAATATTCCCGTTGTGCTTATTCAGATATTTCTTGTTCTTGTGTCTAGCGCACTCGCACTGAGCTCTTCTTGGGTTATAGTAGAATGGATCTTCAAGAAGATTAATCCATTCAAGAAAGAGAAATTGAACTATATAGATCATATTATGCTGTCAGCTTTGTTTCTAATGTCAGTATTAGCTTCTGCATTATACTACTTTAATATCATTGCAATTTTCTTTGCAGTCCTTGTTCTATGGTTAGGAAGATCTAAGATTTGGAGAATATTAGGTGTAGCTACAATTACTTTAAACATAGTTATACAATTTGCATTATTCTTTACAGTATGGAGGTAAGAAAGGTGAGTAAAAATAACATGAAACGAAAAACAAAAGCTTTGTTTGTTATCTTAACAGTTATGCCTTTCATTATTTGGGGGATTTTTAATATCGATTTAGGAGTAATGTTCAATCATAAGCCAAACATGCTTTGGGTACATACACCTTCATCCCTAAGTACTGATGACACAGGTCAACTAGTAGTAGAGGTCTGGGATCAGTTTGAACGGATAAGCATGAAATATAATGGAGAGATTGCTTTTTCCTTAGTGTCATATAACCTAAGTACTTACCAACTAATACCTGAAATAGAAGTTAGCTATTCTCTCCCTGAATCATTTAGTTTCGAGACAATCAATATTGGAATTCAAGAATACACTTTTTCAATTTTCACAGTAGGTATCCATTATATTCTAGTTACTGATGTAGATACAGATAGAGTGTATTGGAGCAATCCTATAATGGTTGATAATACTATTTTCAAACTTGTTTGGGGAGATTTTCATTCTCATTCAATGTTATCTGATGGGGGTGGAATGCCTAGCGAGGTATATGCTTATGCACGCTATATTGCACGTTTGGATTTCGGTTCAGTAACAGATCATGGTGAGTATCTACACTTAGAAAATGGTTATTCAGCTTTAGAAAGGGCAACTAACCGTGCTAATGACCCAGGTAAATTTGTTGCACTTCAAGGCGTTGAATGGACTAGTGGTAATGCTCCACATGTTTCTTATGACAATTGGGGTCATCTTACTTGGATTTTTTCAGGTTCTAAGCTTGCCAAAATTAGTGCCGATATACAAAGAAATCCCGCAGAGCTGTGGAGTGAAGTTGACAGATTTACTGCATCAACTGGGAGCATAGCATTGGCAATACCTCATCATACTGTTTCAACAAAATATATACAAGAATGGCCAATTTGCTTTGATTATACAAACTATGTTCGTTTAGGAGAGGCATTTTCTGTTCATGGGAGCAGTTTAGTAAATCCTCATTCTACTTGGAGCGTTGTAGGAGAGATAGATGCGCCTTCATACCGAATTAATGGTAGTTCTATCAATGAAGCTCTAACAATGGGTCTTAGACTTGGGTTGATCGCTAATGGTGATTCACATGATGGTCATTTAGGTCACTCCTTATCCCACACTCGAGCATTTATAGGGCACCAGTATCCTTACACATACCTTCTTTCGAGAGTATCACATTTATACCCCAGTGGTATAACAGGAGCTTATGTTAGTGAACTGACTCGAGATGGTATTTTTAATGCACTTTACAACCGTCGAGTCATTTCCAATTCGGATTTTGGTCGCCCTTATATCCGTTTTAGCATTAATAATGTGATAGCTGGTCAAGACGACTCAACTGTTTATGTTGCTAATGCAACAAGCAACAGAGAAATAAAACTACTTTTGGCTCAGGATGGTGCTCCTCAATCTGCACTTTTGCAAGCAGCTAGTCCCTGGTTGGGTGACCCTGATTGGGGTGCAACAGTTCAAATTTTTAAAAACGGATATTTATGGAGAGAACAATCTATTGATGTACCAGTTATTGAATTGAGTTTCTTTGACAATACAACCATTACTGGAGCTTCATATGATGGAAGTATAGAAATTAATGGAGAGTATTATATCAATGAAGAATCTGAAACTCCAATCAATCCTGCAAATCTTAATACAAATGGTGCTGATTTCTATTTTGTAAGGATTCTTTATAGTATGGGGAGAGTTTCTGCAGTAGGTCCGATTTGGATAGAAATTCTTTAGAACGTTTTCTATCAGAAAAGTTTTGAACTGTGAGTAAATTAAATATCTCAATGAAAGTTTTGCTTGATTGGGAAGATGAAACCGTTATTGGTATCAATAAAGAAGAAGGTCACGTTAGAACCATTCCTTATCCTGATAAAGAATTAGCAATTAAGAACAAAAAATCACCATACTTTCTGTCTCTTAATGGTTCATGGAAATTTCATTGGGTATCTAAATACGACGAACGCCCTGATGATTTTTATGAAGACGATTATGATTCATCTAATTTGGATAAAATTAAAGTTCCAGGAACTTTTGAGCTGCAAGGTTATGGTATGCCTTATTATCTAGCTCAGAGTTATCCTCCAAATCTTCGAAAGAGAAGAGCCCCCAATATTGACAAAAAGGAAACACCTGTAGGTTCTTACATAAGAAATTTTTCCCTCCCTAAAGGTTGGAATAATCGAGAAGTTTTCATTCAGTTTGCAGGAGTTAAATCTGCTTTTTATTTGTGGATTAATGGTAAAGAAGTTGGTTATAGTCAAGGATCTATGACCCCAGCTGAATTCAACATAACCATGTTTCTCAAGGGAGGCAAGAACCGAATTGCTGTTGAGGTATACAAGTGGTCTGATGGATCTTATCTTGAAGATCAAGATTTCTGGTTTCTTGGTGGCATTTATCGAGAAGTATTTTTGTATTCTACACCAAAAGTGCATATTTTTGATTATTTTGCTTCTTGTCAGTTTGATGTTATAAACAGAGATGCAATACTCAAATTAAGGATTAAAATAAAAAATTTCAGTGATTCAACATTTCTCAGACCTACATTAGAGGTGTTTTTACTTGATAAGGACTTAGATGAGGTTTTACAAAGTCCAGCAATAAAAAAAGAAATAGATGCTTTTCCTGGAAATGAAGAAATTATAGAGTTTGAAACAAAAATAAAAAATCCAGATAAGTGGTCAGCAGAAACTCCAAATTTATACCATCTGCTATTATCTCTTAAGGATGAAAATGGGGAAGTTATAGAATATCTGTCTAGCAGATATGGTTTTTGTCAAGTTGAAATTAAGGAAAGTCAAATATTCATCAATGGTCAATCAATTTTATTTAAAGGTGTAAACCATCATGATTTTGATCAAGACGGAGGCTATACAGTCCCTTACAAGCAAATGGTTGAAGATATTAAAATAATGAAACAAAATAATATTAATGCTGTAAGGACAAGTCATTATCCTGCTGATCCTAGATTTTATGATTTGTGCGATGAATATGGTCTTTATGTTCTAGATGAAGCTAATGTTGAAACTCACGGATTTCTAGGCATGTTGTATCTCCGCACTAAACTCCCCGATAAATGGTCTAAATCGGTTGTAGATAGAATGGAAAGAATGGTAGAAGTAAACAAAAACCATCCTTCAATCTTTATGTGGTCCTTGGGGAATGAAGCTTGCTTTGGTAAACCATTCTATAAAATGAAGGAAGCAGCTTTGGAAATTGATACAACAAGACCCTTTCACTATGAAAATGATCTAGATTTAAAGGTCTCTGATGTTTTTAGTGTCATGTATTTCTCTCCTCAGAAATCAGAAAAAGTTGGTGAACTTAAAAGGATTAAATACAGATTTCCCAATGGTTCTATCTCTCCTAAAGTGTATGCTGATAAACCCTTTATTCTCTGTGAATATGCACATGCAATGGGTAATTCATTAGGTAATTTTCAAGAATTCATGGATGTTTTTGAGAAATATCCAAACTGTGTAGGAGGTTTCATCTGGGATTTTGTAGATCAAGGTTTAAGAAGATTTACTGAAAACGGAGAACAATATTGGATTTATGGAGGGGATTTCGGAGATGAACCAAACTCATCAAATTTCTGTATCAATGGGATTGTCCGTCCAGATCGGTCACCCAATCCGTCTCTATTCGAAGTTAAGAAAGTATATCAGAGTGTCTCAATCACTCCAGTTCAAATTGCAACTGGTACTTTTGAAATTCACAACAAAAATCGGTTCATAAATCTAGAGGACTTGAAACTTGATTGGATACTGACAAAAGATGGTAAAACAACAAAGAAAGGTTCAATTGAAATTCCAGAAATAGAACCTTTGTCTAGTAAAGAGTTGATGATTCCTTTTCAGAAACCAAAAAAAACAGATAGCAACGAATATCACCTGATGATTCAGTTTAAACTTAATAAAGCAACTTCTTGGGCAAGGAAAGGTTATCTTGTAGCTTGGGAACAATTTAAGGTTCCATTTGAAAGCTTGAAGAAAGTATATGATTTTGATAAAACACATGATATTGAGATACAAGAAAATGTTGAAGAAATCAAAGCTATGAGCGAAAAGTTCACAATTGCAATAAGTAAGATTACTGGCTATATTACTTCTTTTGAAGTAGAAAACCGTCAACTGATTACATCACCAATAGTACCTAATTTCTGGAGAGCTCCAATTGATAATGATAATCTCCAGAGAGTAGTAAGTTATACTTTTCCTCTTCTAAGTAAACTAATATTAGAAAGTCCTTGGAAAAAAGCATCTAGTAGAATGCAAGTTGATACTATCTTCTACGAGCTTATCGATTCGAAAATTCTCTCTGTTATTGTTGAAATAAAAGTCCCAAAAGGTAAAACAAATTATCGTCTAGAATACACAATTACAGGAAGTGCAATCCAAGTAAAAATTGACTTTACTCCTTCAAAAGAGTTAATTCGATTAGGGATGCAAACAACTCTTAACCAAGAATTAGTCGATTTCAAATGGTTTGGAAGAGGGCCCCATGAAACTTACGCGGATCGTAAAACAGGTGCAGCTGTAGGTCTTTATTCCGCAAGGGTTGATGAGTTAATTCACGATTATGTTTATCCACAAGAAAATGGAAATAGAACCGATGTTAGGTGGGTAAGTGTCACAGACAGTGAAGGAAAAGGTTTCAAAGTAACTGATGTGGAAGGAAACTTACTGAATTTCAGTGCTTGGCCTTATACTTTGAAGGATTTAGAAAAAGCAGAACATATTCATGAACTTCCTAGACGAGAAGAAATTACTTTCAACATTGATTATAAACAGAGAGGAGTAGGTGGAGATTTACCTGCATTTCCAACAGTTCATGATAAATATAAACTGAAAAAGAATGTTGATTACTCCTATTCATTCATGATTACACCCATCTGAATTCGCAAGATTTCAGGAAAAGGAGCTGGACTCTTTGTAATCTTTCCAATTTTCATCAAATGCCTTTGGACCAAAAATATTTAATCCTATTTTTGATTTCCAGATTTCTGGAGCATTCTGAACAAAAACGGATATTTTTCTGTCTTGCTTGAAATCCTCTTCCCAAGGTGAAAGACCTAGACCTGTCTTTGTGTCTACTACATAGAACCCATCCGGACAAGTTACATATGGTTTGTTGTTAATCCATGAAAGAAGATATTCATTCTGATACCAGATTTTTAGATTAACCTCTGTATTCATTGATGATTCTACTATTATTTCACCAGTTGTGAAACCTCCCTCTTCAACTCTGGAGAACAGCTTCACTCTTCCTGAAAAAACATGTTCTGCGTTTGGTAATGTATTTGTAATTGATTCAATTGGGTTAAATCCTTCTTCGTTAGCCTCCCTAACATTCTTTCCTAGTTCAATAGCTAACGAATAGGTTTTTGGAATAACTGCTTTTTGAGCTTCCTCTATTCTCATGGGACATCTAGCCACACCTGCTGAACCACCTGATAACCTAGATACATTTCTAGCAATAAGCTCTCCTCTTACGTCGTCAATGGTCTCTTTTACGATTTGAACATCCCCATATTGATTCACTATTGTAAATGGGGTTATAGGAATACCCACAACTCTTGTTGTACTAATCGAGATTTTTGGTTTACTTCTTCCACAACAATCTCCATTAATTGCTGTCTTTCCCATTTCTGCTGCTACCATCATTGGAATAATGCTATTATTCGGTCCAAGTTCAGTCGCAACAAATGCACTGAATTCTATATCTAGAAACTTTTCCAGTTCTCTGATAGCTGTAATCATTGGTTTTTTCTGAACTATTTCCCGATTTTTGACTAGTAGTTTGTCCTCCTCTGTAATGCCTCCCCCCACCATGCCTATTATGCAAATATATTCATCTTGTTTGAAATCGTCTAAATCTGCAATTGTAAAATTCAAGCCATTTTCATAAATTCTATTGATATTTGCCAAAGCATTAATTTCACTTCCTCCTCCCCCACAAGCTAGAATTTTTGCTCCTATTACAAGATCTATTGATTCTTGTTTTGTTAATTTTCTTATAGTCATGTTCTCTATTTTTTATAAGAATGTGAAGGTTTTTATGCTTTTTCTGTTGAAATGAACAAAAATAGTGCGAACGAATGTGACACATTTGAGTACAAGCGTAATTACTACTGAGAAAAAAGAAGGAAGTCCTTATGACACAATTAATAAAATTGAGGGCTCTGAAACCATTTCTTCAAAACATCCTGATTATATAATTGACGAATCGAAGTTAACTGGAGGATCTGCTGAACTTTTATTCTTTCCTAAGAATGAATCTGAAGTTATTACTATCGTAAATGAAATGAAAAACCGAGGAATACCCATAACAATTTCTGGCGGTAGAACTGGAATTGTTGGAAGTGCTGTTCCTTTTGGTGGTGCAGTTGTATCAACTGATGATATGGCAAAAATACTTGGCTTTGGGTTTGATGAAACTAACCAAAAATACTTTGTAAGAGTTCAACCAGGTATCACCCTTGATGCTCTTGAAGATGTAATTAAACATAAAGAGTTCACTGAACTGCAGAATATTGGTGATACAGACTGGGTTGATAAATTCAAACGTGATTCAGAAAAATACATGTTTGCTGTAGATCCAACCGAGATGTCAGCTGCTGTTGGGGGTGCCATTGCAGCCAATGCATCGGGTGCAAGATCATTCAAATATGGCGCAATGAGACCTTGGGTAAAACGCATGAGAGTTGTATTGGCAAATGGTGATGTTCTTGATATGACTAGAGGACAATGCAACGCTGAAAATGGTAAATTCATTATAGAGACAAGTGAACAAAAACTAGAAGTAACAATCCCAACTTATCAAATGCCAAAAGCAAAAAATGCTGCAGGTTTTTATTCAAAATCTGGTATGGATGTAATTGAACTTTTTATAGGCACAGAAGGTATGCTGGGGTTCATAACAGAAGTTGATTTGTGGATAGTTCCAAAGGTGGAAGGATTACACACTGTAATGTTCTTCACATCAGAAGAAGACGCTATTAGTTTTGTTGAGAAACTTAGAGTTGATGATGAATTAATTGTGGAATATATAGAATATTTTGATGAACATTCTTTCAATCTCTTGAAAACCAAAAAAGATACAAATCCTGCATTAGCAAATCTGCAAACATTACCACCTGATGTTAAAACAGCTATCTTTTTTGAAGTAGTTTTTAGTGATGAAACTCTTGAAGATATAATTGATAAACTGGATGAAATTGCAGTTGAATGCAATTCATCAATTGATTCTTGTTGGTCTGCAATTGAAGAAGCTGAGCTAGAAAATCTCAAAATTATGCGCCATGCGGTTCCAGAAACAGTCAATGGTATAATAGCTAGAAGAAAGAAAGAATATCCTGGAATACATAAACTTGGAACAGATATGTCTGTTGAACATGAGCATTTCAGAGAAATGATGAATATCTATAGAGAATCTCTAGAAGAACACAACCTTGAAAGTGCTACATGGGGCCATATAGGTGATTCTCATGTTCATGTGAATATTCTACCTAGAAATCTAGAAGAACTAGAATTAGGTAAGAAACTTTACAAAAAATTTGCTCAAAAAGCTGTTGAATTTGGTGGTTCAGTTTCTGCTGAACATGGTATTGGTAAAATCAAAGCTGAATATTTGATAGTAATGTATGGTGAAGATGGAGTTAATCAAATGCGTGAAGTTAAAAAGGTCTTGGATCCTCAAGATCTATTCAATAAAGGTAACATGTTTGTTTAACAAGGAAGTTTTCAATCATCCTTTGCACTTTTTATTTTTCTATTTCTTTCTTTAGAAGAATCAAAGCTTCTTTAGTTGCTTCTTCTTTAAAACCCTGTCTTGTTTCTGCTTGTATAAATACTTCTTCACTGTTTATTCCCTTCTTAGTAGAAATCCCAATTACTAGTTTTCCAGTCTTCTCTGTTGCTTGTTTATCTCCTGGTGGTGCAATCCCCGTTGTAGATAATCCTATTGATGTACCAAAGATTCTTCTAACTGCATCTGCCATCGCTTCAGCGGTTTCTCTAGAGTAGATTCCTTGATGTTCTAAAATCTCCAAATCGATTCTGAGATCACGAATTTTTGAAGCTTTACTATAAGCTACAAATCCCCCTTCAAAGAAATCTGAACTCCCCTCGGTATTGGTAATATTATGAGAGATATACCCACCGGTACATGATTCAGCAGTAGATAAAGTTAAGTTCTGATCTCGTAGATTTTTACCGATTTCCTTAATTAATTCCTCTATCATTATTACACTATTATCCTCCTAGTTCTTTTCTTTTATTATCTCATTACGGGTAAGTTGGAAATTCTAACTCCAAAAAAGTGTATCGCTTCTCCAAACTAGAGATGAAAGGATATCTTTTAGGGAAGATATTCTCACAAAATGAGAAAACTTATAAGGGCTTCTACTTGGTTAGTTATATGGAAGAGTATACCCTTAAGATTTACGAGAAGGGTTTCGAAGAAGAACAAGCGAAAGTGGGTTATGAGGTGGCTCGTACATGGAGTTTTGCTCACCAAACTCCTCCCGAAGAACTTCGTGAAGTTTATTCTAAACCAGAGTTTGATCCTGAAACACGTCACTATTGTTTCAAGGATGGAAAAATGGTTGGTTTTCTCACCTCAAAAGTCATTGAACCCAAAGAAGATGGAAGGAAACGAGCTAGTCTCGTTTTTCCCTCTATCTTACCTGATCACAAAAATGCTACTGATTTGCTTCTTGAGAGAGCTTTTGATTTTCTTAAGAAGAAAGATGTAGAAGTTGTTGAAACAAATGTTTCCGCTTTGTCAGGAAATAATTATGATTTAGCTCACAAGTGGGATTACAAGTATGTTCAAGACGCGGATAATTTAGTTTACATACTGAATGGAGTAGAAATTAAAGCTGATTTAGAGACAGTTGAAATAAGAGATTTCGATAGAGAGAAGGATTTAGAGAAATGGCTTGAATTAGTTAGGAAATATGATGAACTTCCTGAAGAAGGGATTAAGAATTTAATTAAAGAACTCGACAATGAGAGCGGGAATATAGTCGTTCATCTGGTAATTGAGCAAGATGATGAAATTGTAGGAACAACAATGATCTACAGAAATGAACTCAAACCAAATACAACCAATTTAGCTTTTACTTATGTAACTGAAACAGAATATCTAAAGAATCTTGCAGTTAAAGTGAAAGAAATTGGAAAGGAAAGAAAAATTGACACTTTCTTCATTTGGCTGTTCAGAGGTCGTCTAAAACTCAAGGAGCATTTTGATGAACTTAATTTTAAATATGGTCAACCTAGTGCTTCCTTATTTGAGAAATATCTCAAATAAAATTATGAGGACTGCGATTAAATCGCTTAGTCTTAATACATAGCAAACCAAACCGGGAGGGGGTCTGTTCTCTTCTTCTTTTCTGTTAATTAGAAACAATGTACAAATAATTAATCTTCATTTGTTTCTTCATTTGTTTCTTCCCCTTCCTCATCTTCCTTATCCTGCCCAAATAGTTTCTTATAATCCTTAATCTTTCCTTCTTCGCTAGTCTCCTCTAAAACAAGAACATATTCTATACATCCTCTTGCCCTTTCTCTTCTTTGTATCATGTCATCGATATTTGTTGTAATATCCAAATGAATGACTACATCTGCAGCTTCAAGATTGAGACCTCTTCCTCCTAAAGGTGTAAAGATAAGTACATTTACATTTCCCTCATCAAAATTCTTGAGAACAATCCTACGAGTATCTTCTGTACTCTGCCCAGAGAGATACTTTACTTCTGGAAATCCCAGGTTGTTTAACAATCTTGCAAGATAATTTCCTAGAGCAATATATCTTGTAAAGACTAGAACATGCGCTCCTCTGAAAAGATGTTCGTGGATAATATCAATTGCTGTATAAATTTTGGGCTGCACTAAAGCTCTTGTTACCTTTTCTTCTGGATTTTCATATTTTGGTAAATCCACTCTATATGTAATCAGTTCTTTACTGGGTTCTAGAATATTCTTGAAGATATCTTTGTTTTCATCCAGTTCAATATACTTCAGAAATTCTCCTGGTGTTGATTCTAAAAGCAATAACCTGGAATGGCTCAATTTGAAAAGCCTTCTAAAAGCTATTGCTAGATTATCTTTTGCTTCTGCATCTTTTACTTCATATTTTCCAAGCTTTGCTGGAAATTGTTTCAATCTTTCTAATCTTTCTAAAACTCCACTATAAGACAATTTGATGATTTCCAATCGAGAAAGCTTTGGATCAAGAATCTTCTGTATTGTATCAACTGGTTTAGTAAGCTGGGTTGAGATTTCTTTATCAATCTTGATATAATCTTCTCTTCTAATATTGTGAATTTTAGTAACTGTCTCATAAGGTGAAAGATCGAGTCTTTGCATCATCAAAGTTTCTTTTCCCAATAAACGTAAAATGACATTTGCCTTGTGTCTGTCTCTTGTACCCGTTAATCCAAGTATAGGGAAATTATTACCCTTTTCTCTTACTTTGAATAACATCTCAAAATACTTGCTCAATCTGAATCCTGACATATCTCTAGCAAGAACATCTGTAGCTTCATCAATTACACAAATGTCGATATTCTCTAGAATGTTTATCTTCAATTTGGTTTTAATCTCAAAATAGTCATTCATAAGGGATGTAATTGGTGAAAATATAACAGTTGAAGCTTCATACATTTTACTCTTTTGTCTAAGACTCAACCCCTTACCTGTAGGGTCGTAGAGATAACCTAAACTTTCAATATAACCAAATTTTTTACCCATTTCTAAAGCTTGACGACAACGCAAACCTGCGGCCTCACGAGCTGATGTAAAGATAAATTTGGCATTTTCTTTTTGCATCTTGATTGCTAAAAATGATAAGAGGGTGATAATTGTTTTACCTGTTCCATAGGGATAGTTTAACAGAATTGACCTATCTGGAAGGACTTCAATTATCTCACTAACTGCAGACAGCTGATAATCTCTTTTTTCAATAGTTAAGTCGTTTAGCTTTTCTTCAAACTCAGCAGGTAAGTTCATTCTATTCAAGATAAATGAACTTAACCATTTTAAAGAATTTCTAAAACCTCGTTAACTCTCTTCAGCTATCTTCTTAAAGAATTCTTCGAATTTATCTTTAATTTCTTTAGGAATTTTGTCTTCTATATCCTCGTCTTCTATAGTATCCCCAGCTTTCTTATCGAAGAATTTGCCGAATTTGTCCTTAATATCTTTAGGAATGAAGTCTGTTTTTTCTTCATCTTTCTTCTTCTTCCCACCTAATGAACCAAGAATGCCAAATATTACGAAAAGAATAAACATTCCTATGAACAAGGGAACATAGAAAAGAGATATCGTTGTTTTATTTGATATAAAACTTGCAGGATTAGTCCATTGAACTATTCCCCAAATAGTGAATGTAAACCAAGATCCAAAGAGTCCTAAGAAAATCAATCTTGATATCATTTTACCAATTTTAACCATTTTTTACACCTTTGTTTATCTATCTAAGTCTGCTCTTAGTAGTATTTAAATTTTGTATTAAAAACTATATATGGTTGATGGAAGGAAGCCTCAAATTAAGCTATCAAATTCTCCCTAAAAATAGAAATATAATTTTAAATACACGTAATCATTTGATTTAGTTCATATTAACTGAAGAGTTTCTATAGTTCTTTTTACAGCTAGAGTAGTAATATTCAACTTTTCTGCTATTTGCTTAGGTGTAAATGCCAGTTTAACAGATTTTTCTATTTCCTTCAACTTATTTATTACTCTCCTAACAGTAAAAACAGAAAGCTCTAGTTTTTCCGAAATTTGCTCTATTGTTTTTCCTTGTTTATGATAAACGTAGATTTCTTTGTATTTAGCAATCGTTAAACCAAATTCGTATAAGATGTCAATAACATCTAAAATGTAAAGGTTATATTTCATGGAAATATCATGAATGGATCTACCCTCTAATCTATCTCTAACAATGTCTGGAAGACTTTCAATTTTCTTTGTCTTCTGCCTGACAGCTGTTACATTTACAGTTGAATTACGAATTAGTTTGTTAAGTTGCTTCACATCATTTAATCCAAGATAGATTGATATAGCTTCATTATCATAACCTCTATTCTTCATTTGGACATAGTTGGCAATACGTAATGTTTCTTTATCCTTCCTATTTCGAATGAAACCTCTATCTTCTAGAACTTTTCTAACTGTATAATATGTCAATCCCAGCTCTTTAGCTATCTCGTGTTTTGATTTACCTCTATTAAAAAGATCTTCAATATCTTCATGCTTAAATTTGTGATAGTCTGCAATTGTACGAGTTTCAATTTTATTTTCTTTGAGAACCTTTGAAACTGTGTGCCTGTTCAGTTCAAGTTCTATGGCAATCTCATATGTAGAGAGGCCATCCTCATACATTTCTATTATTAACGCGTCTCTTTCATTTAATGGAACATTCTCTAACATAACTGGAATATTTTCCTCCAATAGAGCTTCGTCTCCTTGATTGTTAGGTTCCATTTTCATCAACTCTGAAATTTTCCACTAAGTAGCTATATCAATATAGCTTTGTATGTACTTTATATTGAAAGATGGTAATAAAAATATTATTGCTTACTTCTAATCATTGGAATGATTTAGCTAAAATGGAGAAAATAAGAGTTTGACTCCTTGTGATTAGCATATTCGTCTATTTGATTTTTTCCATATAATCTGTATGAAGAAGATATTTCTATGGTTATCATTACAATATTTTCGCTGGTAAAATATGTAAATAAATAGCAGCAAAATAAAGAAGATTACCATTCTTTCACTTTTTTTCTTTTTTAAGGACTTAACTTCAACATATTTAAATGTCATATGATGTTATGTCTAACTGCCGGTCAAGAAGTTCTTAGGATGTGATAAATTGACTACTGATCAAGAAGCAGTTAGCTTCTTTCTAGAATATAAACCAAAATACAAAATCTTTCATG
>JAUWEG010000174.1 GCA_030608385.1 Candidatus Heimdallarchaeota archaeon | reverse complement strand
AATTCTTTCACATGTAGGACTTGTTGCGACATCATATATAAGGGGCTTTGAGTAGGAAAATGTTGTCACAAAGAAAAAAGTGAATGTCGGACTATGTGCGACATCATAAACATGTGTGTAAAGGCTTGCACACACGCAAATTACATATTTAGAAACGCTAAACAACAGTTAAAGAGCTTTTTAGATTTGCGGTAAAAATTACCTATAATGTTAATAAGATGTCGCCTTTAAGACAACTTTTTGAGTAAAAAAAGATTTTAAAACTACCCTATTCGATCAGTGGAATCAGCTTTAGATTTTGCCTTAGATGAGGAAGAAACGACAATCTCTGAAACCTCAGGATAAGTAGTAACTGTAACTGCTTCAACTTCTCGATCTGTCTCTACTCCAATCTTATGAAGTGCCTTAACACGCTTATCTGTTAAGAAGAAGTCAGCCATTTTAATCCAACTAGTAGTCACCAAAACAGGGAAACTATTAAAATCTAATGCACAATTATGGGTATCTTCAGTTAAATCTTGTATTGTATCAATAGCTCCACATTTCAAACATATTCTTAAGCGAGAAGATTTTTTGTATAAATCATTCATTGTTTCCTGATACAAATGTAAGCCTTGGTTAAGCGGAGCATCCCATAAGTCAACAGCAAAGTGTTTTGCTCGGGATCGAATTACTTTCTTTTTTGCATTAGACATATCTGCCATTTGTATCCTCTCATGTATTATTAAGTCCTACATCATTTAAAGTTTGTCCCTTTGGCACAAATTTCCTATTCTTTGTTTATATATTAAATTAAAAAAAAAGAGAGTTTAGGATAAGTTTGCTAGTGATAGAAATGCTATTACAAACAAAGCAACTGAAAACACTATGAGTATTGTGTACCCCAGGAGTGTTCCTGCTTTTGTTCTTGTTTTTTCTATCCACATTTTTCTTCTAGTGTTATTAATATTTTTAGCCATTTATTTCACCTCGGTTTTTCTTCTACAGATATCACTGCACATTTTTAGAATCAGAAGGACCAAACTTACTTGCTAGCAAGGGGTTAGCTGTTCAGTCTGGTCTTCCCGATCCCATCCCTTTGTGGATATCTGTCGAATGAATGTTTCAGCAAGAAACAATCAGCATGGTTTTTTTTGATTTGAGTTTTGTAAAAAAATTTGAAAGAAGAAAATTGTTAATGATATTTTCTTCCTCATTACAATTATCTACTTAGTACTTCCACAGTATTACCTACAGTTGATCTGATTATAACTATATCAGCGACATTTGCAGCATCAGTTCGAATTAATACATCATCAGCGACATTTGCTGCATCGGTTCGAATTAATACATTATCTGCGATATCAACAGCATCAATTGCCACGTAAACTGCATAATTTTCAGTTGCCGCTATAACATTATTGTAATGTAGATTTATGCTTGCAAAAGATACGATCAAGACTAGGAGTATTGGTAGAACTACCAGTAACAATCTAGTTAAGTTGATTTCAGGTCTATGTATATTTAGTCGAGCTAATACTTCTTTAACTGGTTTCCTCATTCATTTTCACCTCCTAGAATTTTTCTTTTTTCTCCTGAATCTTCTTCAAGTAATTGTAAAAAATTAATGAACCCTTCATGGGTTCGGATTTGATCGTTCAGAGAGAGAGTTGTTTTAAACAGTATATTCACCTTCACCGATTAATAGTAAAGCGACCCAAACAGGAGCAATTTTTGAGCAAGTGCTTTGTCCTTAGCCTTTCTCACTTTGTTTTCTATGCTTTCCATGGAAATCTCTTTATCAGGTCGGGATTTTTTGTTATCGTGTTCAGATAACCCTTCCATAAGTTGCTTGATGAACGAATAATAGAGATCCTCATCAATAAATTCGAAATCATACAAAACTTTCATATTGTCAATTACTATTTGGCGAACTGTTTCTACTTGAACTTTGGATGCCATTCATTTCACCTTTATTTGAAAATGGTAAGACTCAAGCTTACCCGTAAATCAGGTATTGCCTGATTGGAAATCTAGAACGAGCTTTTGCTCTTCTAGCGCGACGAGCTCTTTTGAGCTTATTCAACTCCTTTTGGAGTGCCTTAATCTTTCGATCCAACATTAAACTTACTTCTTGTCCATACATTTCTTTATACCTCAAATGTTTGCAAATCTCCTCAGGTTCAGGTTAGAGTAGAAGCTAATAGTTGCAGTCAAGTATTGCTCATAGATATCCAATTTCTTGTCTGAATATCTGTTAGATAGAGTTTTCATGAGTTTATTGAGATCCTCGTAAAGTTTTCGAACCTCGGGATCCAGCAGTTTTTCTATTTCGTTTGTGTTCATTTTTCATGCCTCAGGATTTGTTCATTATTACAGCAATATGCAGTAACCTATTTAAGCATCGTTATGCAGTAATATATTACCGCTATTTGCAGTAATAAAAAAACAATCTCACTGAAGCGACAAAATATCGAAGTGCACATAAACGATACTTAAACGAAGTTGTACAGCACATACTAAACAGCATAATTATAGGCATAAATTTCCGCATAATTGATTATTTATGCAGTAATATTTTAACTTTGGGCATTTTTTACCCGAAGATATACATATATATACATTACTGCATAAATATAACATAGAAAAACAATAGGAGGTAAAATCTTGCCGATAATTAAAGATGCTGAAAAAACACAAATCAAATCCAGAGCCCGTAGATATGTACAAGATTTAGCTGATGCCCCCTTAAGTTCTGGTTTAGAATTATATAGTGAAACTATTTCAAAGCTCCATGATCGTTCTTCCCGATTGCGAATTTGTTTAAAGTGTGGAACTATTGACAAAAAAGAGAGTCTTACTAATAGTAATCATCATTGTGCATCTGGCATTGATAAACTCCCTGTTATCATTCTTACAAACTGGGTCATTTTGAAAAATTTCTTTCTCACTGATGAATATACTGAAGCTTTGCAAAAGCTTGGTGTTGAGCCCATTCCTGAGGAATCTAGGCCAAGCAAAACTACAAAACAAATAGATAAAACAATTGTTGAAACAACAAAGTAAAGAAAGCATTTTCTTCTTATTCTTTCAGTTTCTTCTTTAATTCTTTATTTGTAGGTTCTATAAGAATCGAACCATCTTCAAATACTATTGTTGGAACTCTTCCCTCTCCCCTGTTTAATTCTTCTATCTTCTTTACCCCTTCTGCACTTGAATCGGTATCTATCCAAGCATAAGGGATACCTCTTTCATCAAGGTACTTTTTTGTTCTTGTACAATCACCACACCATTCAGTTCCGTATATTACTTTGATTTTGGTCATCTTGACAAATCATCTAAAAAACGCGCATTTAAAGATATTGCAGTTATATTAAATAAATGTACAATTGATTACTTTTTTATACACTTATTGTCCACGCACGATTAAGTGAAAAATGTATTAGGAGGAGCACGTTATTGATTAACAATGTTATTGTGGCTCAACAAATTGAAGAAGTACCATTTGAAAATATTCGCTCAGTCAAAGGTGAGATGATTATTTCAGAAGACTTTCCAAGTTATCTAGTAGATGAATCCAAGATAAGTGGAGGGCATGCAGAATATTTATTTTTCCCAAATACCGAGGAGGAAATAGTCGCGCTCATTAAAAAGATGAAAGAAGAGGAACTTATGATCACAATATCAGCTGCACGAACTGGAATTGTCGGTAGCGCAGTTCCTTTTGGTGGGGCTGTTCTTTCTTTAGAGAGGATGGATAGTGTCATAGGCTTAGGTTATGATGAAGATGTTAGGAAATGGTTTCTAAGAGTGCAACCGGCGATTTCTTTGGATGAAATAAATCACATAGTAAGATTGAAAAAACTTGAACTTAATCAAAGTATTCCTCAAGAGGGGAATTGGGTCCAGAAATTTGAAGAAGAACATACTCATTATTATCCAGTAGATCCTACTGAAATGACCGCATCTATTGGTGGTACTATTGGAGCGAATGCTAGTGGCGCACGTTCTTTCAAATATGGTGCCACAAGAGAGTGGATAAGAAGAATTCGAGTAATTATAGGTACAGGAGAAGTATTGGTTATCCCTAGAGGAAAATACAATGCAATAGATGGAAAATTCATTGTAAAAACCTCTAAAGGAGACTATGAATTAAAATTACCAACTTATAAAATGCCAGGAGCAAAGAATGCTGCTGGACTATACACCAAACCAGATATGGATCTGATTGATTTATTTATTGGTTCAGAAGGAGTTTTCGGTGCTATATCTGAAGCTGATGTTTGGTTGAAAGAACATACACCCCAAATGTCCAATGTAGCATTTTTCAAAAATGAAAACGATGCTCTAGATTTCGTAATTAAACTTAGAACAAGTGAAAAAATAAAACCAGAATTCATTGAATTTTTTGAAGACCATGCTCTCACCTTATTGAGAAATAAACAAAAAGAGGAGCCTAAGTTCGTTGATATGCCAACAATATCTGAAGATATAACAACAGCAATTTCTTTTGATTTACCCTACTCTGAGGAAACCTTAAATGAATATTTTAGCGAAATTTCCATTATGCTAGAAGAATGCAATTCCTCTTTGAGCAACACTTGGAGTGCATACGAAGACAGAGAAATAGCTCGGATTAAACACTTTAGACATGCAGTTCCTTAAATTGTAAACAATATCATTGCTGAACGTAAAAAAGAATATCCAGAGATTCATAAGCTAGGAACAGACATGTCTGTTGAAGACAAGTACTTGAAAGAGATAATGAAGTTCTACTATGATACTCTCAAAGAAGTAGGATTAGAGTATGTAATGTGGGG
>JAUWEG010000143.1 GCA_030608385.1 Candidatus Heimdallarchaeota archaeon | reverse complement strand
TATTTTGATGCAAAAAATGGCAAGGGATTCTTGTTTGCTTATACTTTTCCTGGAATGAATAAGGTGATGCAAGCAGCTGGTAGAGTTATTAGAACAGAAAAGGATCAAGGAGTTATTCTTCTAATTGGGGACAGATATTCGACTAATACTTATACAAAACTCTTTCCTGAGGCATGGCAGGATATAAGGCTAATAAACAACAAAAATCAGTTATCTAAAATGATAGAAAGTTTTTGGAAAGAATAATATTAAAGTTCTCCACGCAAGTAATGATGAATTGCTTCTGTCTGTGTACTTTTTACGATTTCGCTGACTAAGATCTTAAAAGCATCATTAACATTGTCTCCAAATTTAGCAGAAGTTTCAATGTAAGGGATGTTATATCCACTCCAATTTGAGAGGGATTTTGCGTATTTCTCTCCATATTCAGCAGGAATGGTATTGTATAATGAACCACGTAAATCGTTTTTATTCCCAATTAAAACTAATGGAACTTTTCTATTTTGATTATTCTTAAGTAATTCTCTAACCCAATCTGAAAGGTGCTCATAAGAATCAGGACGAGTTAAATCAAAGACTAGAAGAGCACCTCTAACTCCTTTGTAAAATCCTTCACGAACAGCTGAAAATCGAGGTTGACCAGCAAGATCCCAGATAATTAACGTAACTTCGTAGTCATCAACATGCAACACCTTGGTAGCGAAATCTGCGCCCAAAGTCATTTGATAATCGCGATCGAATCCTTCCCCTATAAAGTTTTTCCGTAAACTCGTCTTTCCGACCGCCCCTTCCCCAAGTAGCGCTATTTTAAATTTTTTTGTTTCCAGTTAAGACACCATGCTTTTTACTCTAATTACTACTAGTAACTGAAATCTATTATATGCCTTTTGGTTGATTTAAAATACTATATGCATATGTTTGGGGATTTTTCCTTAATTTCCCGACAAAAACCTTATGTGTGTATGTTTCCACGCATAAAATCGAAAATGCTCTAGTGTTCTTTCTTTTGCACAATTGCATTACATTTTGATGACAAAATGCTTTATTACCTATATCTCAACTCAAAACAGGAAAATTCTAAATTGTTTTCAGTTTTCTTAAAAAAAAAGAAGGAAAGTCGTCCTTGTTATTTCTTTACTGGGAAGTATAAAATGAAGGGGATTTTATTTTCATCATTTATTTTAGGGTTAGTATTTTCTTCCAAACATTGATGTGGTGCAAATTTGTATTCTTTACTTTCCTTAACCCAGTCACCTAATTCTTTCCAAGCTCTTCCCAAATCATGTACTCCAACACAACTCTTAGTCACGAATAAGCCTTCAGGAATTGTTTTAACTGCTAAATTACCATCAACTTCGAAATCATCATCAATGGTCATCCAAAATTCATAACCATATGGATTTTCTTTATTAATGACAAATTCTCCACTTTCTTTATCATATTTTGGATCTGGATTATTGAAACCGAATACTCTGTGCTTTTCTGGTTCATCATATAGACCTTGAGGTTCAGCCCATGAATACAATTTTTCCCCTGCTTTTGGTTCAGGGTCGCCTAAAAATTCTCCCATAGCGTGGAATGAAACAACCCTCATTTCCGGCAAATTTACTACTTCAAATTCATTTTCTTTACTCATTCTTATATCACTACCTAATACTGTATATTTGTTTATTAACGCTTCATAGCGTAATCTAAGGGTTTTAAGCTTTTCTTGTTCTCTGACTTTTATCTCTAGAAAAGTTTTAGCAGAACTTGTAAGAATATCTTCTCCATCAAAAGAAATCTGGTATAAACCTCTTTCTCTTTTTTCAACTAAACCACAATCAACTAAAGTTGTTAGGTGGTTAGCTAGTGAAGTTTTAGCCATTCTCAGTTTTTCTTGTAGATTACTAAATTCCATAGGTTCAGTTAGCAATCTAGCTAGTATTTCTAGTCTTGTAGGATGATCTAATGCTTTATGGAGATTAGATATTTCTTCTAAAGATTCGAGAATAAACAACTGAATTGATTCTTTATTATAGAAAGGCATGTTACCCATACTATACCATCTCTTGTGTATTCATAAGCTTGGGTTAGTGAATTAATGAATACTAGAATAGATGAACTTATGAATAAATACGTTTTGCACAAATTTTCCATCAACTGAAAAACTAATAAAGCCTTTTTCTTTCTGAGACTTGATACTATGTCAAAAGAAAAGATGAAAGGTATTTCGGTTAAGAAAAGTGAGGACTTTTCTAGATGGTACACTGAACTAATACAAAAGGCAGAACTAGCTGATATTCGCTATAACATTAAAGGTCTAGTTCCTTATAGAGCTTGGGCTTCTGTCTCTATAAAACGAATGTATGATAAATACGAAAAATGTCTCGAAAAGAAGGGGCATCTACCATTAATAATGCCTACCTTAATACCGGAAAGAAACTTCTTACTAGAAGCAGATCACGTTGAAGGCTTTTCACCTCAAGTTTTCTGGGTTACACACGGTGGAGAAAAGAAACTAGAAGAAAGATTGGCTTTAAGACCAACTAGTGAAACTGCCCTTTATCAAATGTATTCGCTATGGATAAGGAGCTACAATGACTTGCCTTTCAAGAGATATGTCTCAGGACAAGTTTTCAGATTCGAAGGTGGAGACACTAGAGCCTTCTTCCGAGCCAGAGAGTTTCATTGGATTGAATCTCATGATGTTTTTGCAACAGAAGAAGAAGCTAGACAACAAGTCATTGAAGACATGGAAACAACATATGAAATGCTTCAAGATGAATTTGCTATTCCAATCATCTTTTTCCAAAGACCAGAATGGGATAAGTTTGCTGGAGCGGTTCACACATATGCAGCTGATGCTTTAATGGATTCAGGAAGAGTATTACAATTACCTTCAACACATCTGTTGGGACAAAATTTCTCTAAACCATTTAATGTTACATTTATGGATAAAAACAATGAGGAGAAATATGGATACATCACTTGCTATGGTCCTGCAATAAGTAGAATTTATGGAGCAATGATCTCTTTACTTGGAGATGATCAAGGTTTAGTACTTCCATGGGACTTAGCCCCTATTCAAATTGTAATAATTCCTATTTATAGAGCTGATACAAAAGAACTGGTTTTAGAAAAAGCCAGAGAATTAACTCATCTTATCGATGACCTTATTGATAATGCATACATCAAACTTGATGATAGAGACTACGTAAGTCCAGGAGAAAAATTCAACGAATGGGAATTGAAAGGAGTACCTCTAAGGATTGAAATAGGTCCTAAAGATATAGAAAATAACCAAATTGTAGCTGTAAATAGGATTTCTGGAGAGAAGATAAGAGTAAAGCAAGATGAGTTGAATAATTATATTGAAACTTACTCCGAAAATTTCACTAAACTGCTGAAGGAGAAATATTCCATTCAGTTTGAATCACAGGTGGAAATAGCAAATACAGTTGAGGAAGTCAAGAAAATTATCGGTGAAAATAAAATTGCTTGTACTGGATTCTGTTCAATTGATCTTGATGGCGAACCATGCGCTGAAATTATTGAAAAGGAAGTCAAGGCTCAAGTAAGAGGTAAGAGAGCAGATGCTGAAACACACAAATTCGAAAAATGTGTAGTTTGTGGCAATCCAGCTCATGAAACAGTTTATGTAGCAAGAAGCTACTAACTTTCTTTTTATTTTTCTTTTATTCAAAAAAAGTCATATATTCAAAAGAAATTTCTATACAGTGAATATTTTGCTTGCGGACCAAGTTAGAGCTCTTTTATCTAAGAACACAATTCAAAAACAGATATCTAGAAGAGGCTTAATACACGAAATCACCTATACAGCCCCAAGTCCTGGAACTTATGATCAACAGTGGTTTTGGGATTCATGCCTTCATAGCTTAGTTTGGTCAGAATTAGGAGAACAATCTAGAGCTATTCAAGAAATTGCCAGCTTAATACTTGGGATGGATGAAAAACAATTTATTCCTCACATGATCTTTTGGAAGAAAATTAAGAATATTTATTGGTGGATTTTTGATAAACTATATCCCACTGATCTTTACTCCGAGTTGATTCAACCACCTTTAATCGGGTACACAATTCAGAGCTTAGTAGAAAAAGGTACTGAATTCGAGAAAGAAATTATTGAAAGTGTTCTTTCCCATTATAACTACTTAGCTAAAGTGAGAGATCCCGAGAAAATGAATCTTATTTCCATCATTCATCCTTGGGAAAGCGGTTTAGATTCATCCCCAAAATTTGATTTAGAATTAACCAATAAGAGGTTGATGCGATTTCATCAATGGAAACGTATGAGATCACTCCTGAAAGAATCAGCAAAATATGAGTGGAATCAAGAGATTATCGCAAAGAAATCTACCTTTAGAGTAAAATGTGTTTTAACAAACACTCTATATGCGTTTGGAATGGAAGCTTTTAGTGAGGTTCTATCCAAATATAACTTTAAAGATGCTGCTAAAGAATTAAAGGAAAAATCACGAGCTGTTTTAGATAGTTTGATACAAAATTCTTGGAATGAAAAGGAGGAACTTTTTTTTGATATAAACTTGAATGCAAGTGAAAATAAACAGATTCATGTTAATACAATTGCGGCTCTACTACCTCTAATGTTAGATATTCCCAAGGACATCAAAGATAGTCTGATAACCCATTTAACAAATAAAACAGAATATTGGTCTGCTTATCCAGTACCAACTGTTTCTATGAACGAACTTTCCTTTAATCCTAACAACATTCAGTTACTCTGGAGAGGGCCTACTTGGGTCAATACTAACTTCTTCATCTGGAAAGGATTGAAAAAACATAAGGAAAAATCACTAGCTGATGAGATTGCACAAAAAACAAGAGAATTAGTCGAAAAATCGGGATTTAGAGAATTTTATAATCCGATAACAGGAGAAGGTGGAGGAGCTACCAATTTTGGATGGTCGACACTTATTCTTTTAATGAAGTAAATGAGGGTAGTTTAAGAAATCAGAGACTTCCGTTCAACCAAATTATAAAACCTAGAACAATTAGTAATTGGCTAGAAATATAGGAAAACATTGTTACTAATCTTTCAAATCTGAATTTTTTAACAAATCTCCCTATTCCATTAGATAGATCAGAAACTGCAAACATCCAAGCTCCGAGATACAAAATTATAGCCCCTAGTTGATAATTGGACCATCCTTCAGGTAGAAACAGAAATGTTGAACTGATACACATTAAACAAATAATGAAGATATATGCAGTAACAGCTTTAGTCATCGTTCCTGTGTTTTTAGTTATGTAAGGATGTGCAATTGAAGCTGCTCCAACAAATGGTAAAGCTAAGAACATGCCCCACCATTGCCATAAAATAAATCCTCTAGCATTGATAATAAAAGTCACGATATATGAAATGTGCCCTAGCAAAAAGGCACTAAGACCAAGTTTCAACCCGAGACGTTTCTTTTCAGGATCAGGTATCATTAAGAAAACATCCCCTAGAAATCCAAAGACTAAAGCTATTACAAACCAAACTTCATACACTGAAAAATTCAAAAGAGACGATACAAGAAATGCTAATAGAAGTGGCATCAATAATGGTTTTGTTATAAACCTAGCTAGAACAAATTGATCTTTTCCAAGATCAACTAATAATTCTCCTATCAAGTGTATAAAAGAGATAAAAGCAAATATGATAAGCAGAATAAGACTAACTATGTCCATTTAATCTCAAAACAAAGAAAAAGGAATAATTTAAAAAACTATGCTAATCTTTCAAACATTCTCTGGAAGATGAATAGCGATTTTACAACCTTCGCCTTCATAGAATATTATAATCTATCTCTTCTCTTTTGGAAAAAACCTTATTAACTCTCCCTCTACCCTAGATTCATGCTCTCTTTAATTCAGCTATATTCTATACTTGAAGAAGAAAGGTCACGTGTTTTGGAAAGATTCACAAAAGTAGCTAAGAAACATTTCAACTTTAAAGAAACTAAAGGAACATGGAGTTCTGAATTGATTTTCAGACACATTTTAATGAGTAATTTTTGGTTACTGCGTAATCTTCCAGGTGGAGAAGAATTAACACCTCCAGCAATAGCTCTTAATCCAGGTCAAGAATCAAGTAATGATGTTAGTATTGATCATCTTAGAGATGCTTTTCTTCTTGTTTCTGACATTATCAAACA
>JAUWEG010000210.1 GCA_030608385.1 Candidatus Heimdallarchaeota archaeon | reverse complement strand
AAAAGTAAGTTCTTGGATGTTCAACTGATTCTTTTACGTGGATTAAAGCTGCAAGATGAAAGATTATGTCAAATTTATTTTTTCTAAAGAAACTATATATCTGTTCATCATTAACAATATCAATATCTACAAAGTCGTTAGTGTTAGTCATATACGGAGTTCTTTTTCCAATTACTGTGTATTCTTTACAGCTTTCTTTTACTTTGTTTACTAGATGAGAACCAATATAACCTGTTCCTCCAATAATCAAAACATTTTTCTTCTCCAAGTGATTTTTGAAAATTGTCATTCTAATCCATCTTTACTTAACATTTGCATATCATGCTCAACCATTATTTTCACTAAATCATCAAATGATATTGAAGGTTTCCATCCAATATTTCTCAATTTTGAAGCATCTCCTCTTAGAAAATCAACTTCTGCTGGTCTGATATACTTTGGATTAGTTGTTACATACTTCTCCCAGGAATCTATTCCAACAACCTTAAAGGCTCTTTCTAGAAACTCTCTTACCGAATGAGTTTCTCCAGTTGCAGCAACATAATCATCTGCTTTGCTTTGTTGTAAAATAAGATGCATCGCTTCAGTATAATCCGGAGCATATCCCCAATCTCTCTTTGATTCCATATTTCCTAATTCAATTCTATCTGATTTTCCCAGAGCAATATTAGCTACTCCATTACTTATTTTTCTAGTCACAAATTCAATACCTCTTCTAGGGGATTCATGATTGAATGCAATACAATTTGATATGAACATACCGTAGCTTTCTCTATAATTTATTGAAATCCAATAAGCTGCCACTTTTGCAACACCATAAGGACTTCTAGGGTAAAAAGGAGTATTTTCATTTTGAGGTGTTTCTTTAACTCTACCAAACATTTCGCTACTACTAGCTTGTAATATTCTTGTCTCGATGTCTGATAATCTAACAGCTTCTAACAAATTTAACAAAGATAACCCTGTTGTATTCATTGTGTTAACAGGTTGAGTCCAAGAAGTTCCCACAAAGCTCTGTGCTGCTAGATTATATATTTCAGTAGGTTCAGATTCTTTAAGAGCTCTAATTAAACTACCTACATCTGTAACATCTCCTTCAACCAGTTTAATCTTTTCTATAAAATGTTCTAACCGTTCAAAATGAGGTAAGCTTGATCGTCTATATAGACCATAGACTTCATAATCTTTATCTAATAATTGTTCAGCTAAATATGATCCATCTTGACCCGTTATTCCTGTTATCAATGCAATCTTCGACATGAGCGTTATATAATATTCATATATTTATTCTTTTTCTTTAAAAAATGGAATTTTCAAGTCAACTATTTATATAAATCACCCAAATTTCGATTTGTTCAGGATCAATATCATTTAAATATTTTAAGCTAAGATTCTAGAGTATTATTAAATAAATCAACAAGTTTTGTGACCTTCCGATTAGATTATAAACTCCCTAAATGTTCTACATATTTCTTCTTCTTTTGAAATAGAGGTATAATGCTATAGGTAGAAGAAACACTGGATAAAAAGTTGTTTTAGTTGGTAATGGTCGAATTTCTACATTTACAGTATCTTGAGCACTATTCCCAAAAAAGTCGAACAGAACTAAAAAAATTGTCAGATTCTGTTCTGCAATATTAGTCCATTCAAAAGCTATGGAAACATCATCCCAGTCTCCAGAATCATGATTTACTCCATTAACTAGAATACTATAATTCCATGGAGTTGCATCAGAAACAGCCCATGTTAAGGATATTTTTGAAACATTTTCATAAACCCAATAATCCTCTGGTCCGTCTATAATTGGATTATTATTGTCAGTTATAACTGTATAAAGATTTATGACTTCAATTGCATCTAATTCAACAACCCCATCAGAATAATATTGTATCTGAACATATCTTACTTCAGTAAATCCTACGGAATCAATATCAAATTCCTTGGTAGTATTTGATTGCCCAAGAGTGGTGAAGGGAGAAGAAAGATCATTACCTATCTTGATGATGTAAGTACCGTTATTGATGTGTACCCTTAGATCATCGCCTATATCGTCAACACATATTTCATATCTCCCTAAATCAAAAAACATCAAACCAACGGAGTACATCTCGAATATTCTAGCATATTCACCATCTGGTGCTCCAAGTGCGTTTTCACCGTCAGAATAGAAGAAAGACATTTCAGTTATAATTTCATCAGCGTAATTATCTGCTGGAAAAGTGTTTAATTCTAAATCATTTTTATTTGTAAAATTAGTATTTCCATTTACAGAAATTGTACTAAATATCAGAGCAGATATAGCAAATAAGAGTAGCAATTGTTTAAATTTCATTAAAGCCAATTTATTTTACTATTATTTATTTCTTGTTAAAAAAGATGAAAATGTAGCAGCTTTTTTGTACTGCTAAAATCATTTCTTTAAAATATTAGGTAGCAAATTTTTCTTTCTAAGTATCACATAAGTAGCAATTAACAACCCTGTTGTTACTATTATCACACTTGGAATTAATATCTTATTGAGTAAAGACATTCCTCCAGTATATAGATCAATAATAGTCTGTATTCCATCTTGATCTTCGATGATTAGTTGAAGTTTTTTGGTGTTTGTTGCTAGATCATCTATTGAAATGGAGATATTTTTTGGTTGCCATGTGGGAAGGAAGTCAAATGAGTTTTCGTAAATTATTTGATTATCTGCTAGAACCTTCACTGTTCCAGCTATTACAGAATCAATCTTATATCCGTTCCACACAGTCAAATTGAGTTCCAAAATACCATTATCAACTTCGATGATACTTTGCTGTATTTTCGCTAACGGTTTTTCATAGAATCTTTCAACATTTTGAACCCAGAAATAGGTATAATTCTCTCCATTGATTGTTAGTTCCCAAGCTACTTCTCCTTCTTTGGTAACTTCAGTTAAAATTGCAGGATTTTGCAGGTTAAGAACTAAAGCTTTGTTTCCGAAAATACCTAATGTGTTCCCATCTGGCAAACG
>JAUWEG010000184.1 GCA_030608385.1 Candidatus Heimdallarchaeota archaeon | reverse complement strand
CTTCTAATAATATCATTCCACCTCTAAGAGTCTTAGTAAGAACTTCATTAAGATTTTCTAATTCAAAGGAATGATTTTTTGTATGAACTATAGGTCCTATACGAGAAAAGACTACTTTTTTCCATAAAGGTTTCAAGATTTGAGATACTAGAACTTTAGGAATTGATGGATCAAAATAAACAATTTCAGCATCCATAGAAAGGAGAAACCTAACTTATTTTTATATATTTGGTGTTAATCAATGTGATAGAAGATGTTTTTATTCTTCTTCAAATATCCATGTCGCCAAAGTCGTTCAAGAACATCAACAATATTAGAATAGAAATTTTTAATCTCAGCCTTAATATTCAATCTAACTGGGATATCATGTGCTTCAGCATAATAATTGAAATATTGAAAATCAAAAAATGTGAGCTCCGGTCTTGAAAATTCCCAATCAAGAAGTTTGATTTTCCCTTCATTTACAATGAAATTAGGAGGTATTAGATCGCCATGAACGTGAGTTAGATGTTCTGAATACTCATCTAAAATCTCAACTTGCAGATTGGTTAACTTCTTCAGTTTTTCAATTAACTTTGGAGGATAGTCATCTCTTGAAGACTCAAAAAGCTCAGCAATTTTCGTGTAATATTTTATTACATCTTCTTTAATTGCATTCCTTTTTTCTTTTGATTTACGGTGAATTTTCTCAATAATGCCAGTTATTTCAGAAGGATCTAATAGGTTATAGTCGACTAAGTGAAGCTCCTGTCCCAACAAATATTCATAGATTAAAATTCCAGATTTATTCTCCCAGATTATCTTTGGAGCAATATCTCCACCAAATAGTTCTAAGGCATGTTTTTCACGTTCAAATCTTAATTCAGACTGGTAGATCTCATTCTTAGAGAATATTTTACAAACTGCTAAAGGCTCTTGTTCATTCCCTGAAATTAGATACTTCTCATTTGTATATCCTTTATCAATAGGTTGCCAGCTGAATTGTTGATAATTCTTAGTCTGTTCAACGATTGCTATTTCTATATCGGTTTTCAAGTTTTCAGGAATCAAATTAGAATGACCTCAGATGGGAGAACATGTAGTTGTAGTTCTTTATTTGCAGCAGAGCCTATATTAAGCATTTCCTTATTGCAATCAACTTTGAAGTATTCAAGATGAGCATCCTTAAGATCAACTACAATTCTGAAATTTTCATCATCCTTTTCTATAATAGATTTAATTCTTCCAATAAATTCTATCACTTTATCCTCTTCAGAGGGTTCATATACGATCTTAAAAGAAGAAGGAGGAATTCTTATTCCAGTTATTTTCCTTTTAATTTCATAAGGAAGAGTGATTAAGCCAATTGGAGTTGAAACCAAAGAATTACCATTTTCAGTTTCTAGATACTCAACTGGCCAAACATTTGAAGAGCCCATAATCTTGGCTATTAGATAATTTCTAGGGGTTCTATCTACCTCTATTACACTTCCTATTTGTTGAATCTTTCCATCATACATTAGAGCCACTCTATCGCTAATTAGTCTACTTTCTTCCTGATTATGAGTAACATAGAGTGTTGTAATCCCTGTCTCCTTTTGTATTCTTCTTATCGTTAAAGCTAAGGATTCTCTACCAGAAGCATCAATGCTTGATAATGGCTCATCTAGAAGTAATAAATTTGGTTTAATAGCTAATGCTCGGGCTAAAGCTACTCTTTGTTTTTGTCCTCCACTAATTTCACTTGGAAATCTGTCCAATAGATCTTGAATCTGTGTGATCTCTGCAATCCATGTGATTCTTTCCTTTATCTCATCTTTAGACAATTTATGAGCTTCTAAACCAAAGGAGATATTCTGCTCAACCTTCATATGTGGAAAAAGAACTTGTGCTTGGGGAACATACCCTACTTTTCTCTTTTGAGGTGTGTAGTTTGTAATATCTTTTTCATCAAAAATAATTGTTCCTTCTTCAGGTTCAATTATACCTGCAATAATCTTCAACAAACTCGTCTTTCCACATCCGCTCGCTCCTAAAAGAACCAGCAATTCTCCATCTATAATTTCGAGTTCAAAATCATCTATTATTAGTTTTTTTTCGTATTTCATAGATAAATTATTTATTTTTACTTTAACCATTTTCACACCTTCAATTCAATATCTCCAAACTTGTTTATCAAATAGAAACATAAAGCTGTAATCAATATTAGAACACTTGCCATTGCTGTTGAAATTTGTAGTGTTTGAGAACCTAAGAGATTGTATATACCTATTGATAATGTTTCATAATTAGCTCTTGCTAGAAGAAAAGTTGCACCAAATTCACCTAAACTGATCGCGAAAGAAAAAATCCCTCCCACTATAATTCCTCTTTTTATCAATGGAAACTCAATTTTTCTAAAAACCATTACTCTAGAAGCTCCTAAAGATGATGCAACATTCAATAATTCAACATCAATTCGATTATATGCAACTAAAATTGATCTCGTTACGAACGGTATGCTGATTAGAACATGAGACATTATAATGAAAATCCAGACAGAGTTGTAATATGAACTCAACCCACTATAACTAAGATAAAGTCCTAAACCCAAAGTTATCGATGATGTTGCCATTGGGAGGATTATGAGATAAGAAACTAAGCTTTCTGAAGCTGATCTTTGGTATTTTTTGATACTTTGATATCTATTTCTAAGTACAAATACTATCAACACAGAAAGTATCAAGCTTATTACAGCTGCTACAGTAGCAAACAACAAGGTATTTCCAAAAAGCCTAATCGTGTTCGTATTGAGAGGAGTTATTTTCTGCTGAGTAAAAATTTGTGAGTACCCCCAAAATGGGGAATCTCCAGGAGATTTTGGAATAAATGATTTCACAATTATAGCTATAATTGGCGCAAATGAAAAGAGAATCACAATAAAAACAAAAAATATGGAAAGAGATAAACTAACTATACTTTTCCAGTCTTTTCCTCTAAAAGAGAGTCTTTCAGTTTTAAGACCCTTTTCTTTACCTTCTGCCATCTTTCTTGACTTACGTTCAACAACCAAATAAAGAATAATTACTAAACTGTTAATGACTAATTGGATCACAGCAAGAGAAGCTCCTTCTGAAAATTTTAACAAATCAAATGATTCGTATATTAATACTTCAAGCGTATAAAAGTTGAAATTTCCCAGCTTCATTACGATTGCAAAACTATTGAATGTATAAATGAATACTAATAATGATGAGGATATAATTGCATTTTTTACTTGTGGAAAAACTATCTTCTGGAAAGTTTTACCTTTCCCGACACCAAGAGTTGATGAAACTTCAATTTGCTCATTATCTATATTTTGCCAAGCAGGAATTGTTAGTCTTATAATTACAGAAAGATTGTAAAAAACATGTGCGAGAATTATCCCTTGTACCGTTCCATCAATAGTGATTAGAACATTGCTAGAATTGGTTATATTCTGCCAGAGCAGGTTTACCCATCCTCCTTGACCATATGTAACTGTAAATCCAATTAATACAATAACTGGTGGTAAAACGAAAGGTATAGTAAGTAAATTGACAATTAGTTTTCTTCCTTTGAATTCATATTTTGCAAAGAAATAGCCAATAGGTAATCCAATTAATAAACACAGAACGGTTGATAAAAACGCCTGGAGTAATGTAAAACCCAAGAATTTTAAATTAAAGGGATCACTCAGAGTTTCCCAAAAGACCTTAAATCCGCTTCCAGAATCTGAACTTAATGCTGTCTGGAAAATTCTAACTATTGGAATATAAAAAAAAGCTAAAAGAAATGAAATTAAAGCTATAATTGACAAGCTAATAATGAACTTATTTGATAAACCCTCAAAATTTCTAGATTTCTTTTGAATAGATCTGTGCATCTCTATATTGCCTTCTCAGTTTCTATGTTTTTTAATTATAACATAAGCAATTGAAGCAGTTAATAAAGATAGAACAATTCCAAGGAAATTGCTGAAAGGGGCGACTTCAGTCTTCCAATCACGCTTCCACCGATCCAGATTGTCTTTTAGAAGTTCTGAAGATATCAGACTATTAAGAATATCAACATCATTTGGATTAATTGAATTATCTATAAAACAGCTAGATATTGTAGCATTCTCATGAACTGGATACATCCAATTATTTAATGGAATATTATCCTGCAATTCCTTACTCAAGAACCAATCAATAAACTGTTTACCAGCATCAGGATGAGGAGAATTATTCACTAACCCAATTCCTTCAATTTGCAACCAAGCATTTTCAAGATTCTGTTCATGAGAAAGTATTGCTGCTGAAGGTGGGGGATTACCTTCACCCACACCATAGATTGGGTGACAAACATCATAAGCTGGACTAGTTCCATAA
>JAUWEG010000203.1 GCA_030608385.1 Candidatus Heimdallarchaeota archaeon | reverse complement strand
TCATTCATCAGACTTCACTTTTTAAATCTGTAATAACTCAACACAATTACAGTTACACCAAAAAAACTTATACCAATTATGAAAGCTGTTAATACCCACCCTTTTTCTTCCACAGCTTCAGGGTTCAGCAGAGAAAGAATATCATACTCAATCATATCAATGTAAGTATGAATATTGTTTACTCCCAAAAGAGGGGTTAATTTTGCTAATTCCGCGTTTGTATCTCTAGCAATCTGGATTATCAGCTTCTCTTCAATCTGTGGTTGCGTGATAATAATAGAAACGTTTTCAGTAATCATCGTTTCAATAATTTCCTCTAAGTGTTTAGCTGATGGTTCAGATCCTTCATGTTCTTCAATAACACCCATTCTTTCCACACCTAATATATTCAGAAGGTAGAGAAAAGATGGATGATGCACAACTACTTTCAAGCCAGTAGTTCGATTGAAAGGAGTTTCTTGAATCCTCACTAATAAATCATCTAGTTCTGCTAGATAGTTATCTCTATTTGATTCATACTCTGTTTGATGAGCAATATCAAGTAAAATAACTTCATCTGTAATGTTTTGAGTGAAAATTTTCGCTAAATTTGGATCCATCCACAGATGAGGATTTGCATTTCCAGTAATCGGATCTACTTCCATCATATCGTCGGTAGCTAAATATAAAACATTCAAACTGGAATATTCACTAGCTTCTAAATTTATCCATGATTCAAGCCCAGGAAGTCCAAAAATAATGAAAAGATCAGATTCTAAAATCATTTTTATTGAGCTAGGTAACAACTCAAAAGTATGGGGATCTTCGCCCCCAGTAACTACAGCAGCTGGAACAAACAAACCCTTACCTATTTCAGCTGCCCAGTCTGCAACTACTGACAAACTTGCAACTACTTTGATTTCACCGGTAGGTTCTTCAGAAAAGGAGTAATCTTCTCCTTGTTCAAAGTTTGTTGCAGATATAACAGAAGTTGAAACTAGGAACATAAATAGCGAAGTGAAAGAGAGCACTCTTCTAAATTTTAGATTCATTCAATCTACATTGCCAAGAACATATTTATTATTTGTCGTTAAACCACAATGAACAAATAGTTAGAAAGAATAAGTTATTTCATGTCAGTTGTAAGTACATTTGTTGAATCCTTCAAAGAATCACTTCTTCTCAAAACAATTGCTACAATTGTAGTTCTAGGAGGGCTGATAACTGTAGTTATAGTATTTATTGACAATTTTCTTATTAGAGCATTAGGAACGGCGTTAATCATAGGAGTCCTAGGGGGAGTGATAGGCGTATTTGTGCTTCTAAAAGGAATGGTTTTCCTTGGGGAAGCAATAGCTCATTCAGCATTTGCAGGAGCTGCATTAGGAATTCTTCTAGGAATTGATCCACTTATCACAATCATTGCATTTGGTTTGATTGCTTCGATGGGTGTAGGTTATGTAAATGAGAAGAAGATAATGAAAAGTGAAGTGATTATTGGAATAGTATTTACAAGTTTTATGGCATTAGCAATTTTGTTTATTGGTCTCATGCCCTTCTACTCTACAGACGTAAGGTCTATACTATTTGGAAATATTTTCCTTGTTTCCATAGAAAATCTGATTATCTTATTCTTTGTCGCAGTTTCAGTTCTGCTGATAATTTTGGGCATAAAGAAAGAACTATACTTCATTGCGTTTAATCAAGAAATGGCTGCCATCATTGGTATTCCAGTAAGATTTCTTAATTATCTATTTCTCGCTTTAATGGCTATCACAATTGATATTTCTCTAAAAGCTGTAGGAGCAATATTAGTTTTTGCGATGATAATAACACCTGCTGCAGCTGCATATCAATGGACTTTCAAGCTAAAGAAAATGTTAATTTTGGGTAGTCTTTTTGGTGTTGCTTCTGGATTTCTAGGAGTAGCATTTTCCTATTTATGGGATTTACCTTCCGGCTCAACTATTGTTGGAGTAGCAACATTAATTTTCATAGTCTCTTTTGCTTTCTCTCCAAAAAGAAGAAAATCAGGAACAGGACATGTTGTAGCTGATTGTGATTATTGCTCAAAAACAATTTTAGGAAAACAATACTGTTTAGAGGAAAGTTGTTTAGCTAAAGGTATACCTCACAAACATGATGAAAAGGGATTGCTTATCTATAAAACCGATTTAGATAGGAAGAAAACTCCAACAAGGCATGAACATGATATTGGAGGGGAAGAGAAATGAGCTCTAAAGCTATACAAGATGTTGTTATTTGTTTAAAGGATGTAAATGTAGTATACGGTAATTTAGCTGCTTTATATGAAGTAAATGTTGACATTTACAAAGGTGATTTTCTAGGTATTTGTGGACCTAATGGATCGGGAAAAACTACTCTGTTAAAAACAATCATGGGACTATTGAAACCTCTTACTGGTCAAGTAGCCTTGTTTGGTAACAAAGTTGAGGATAAAATCCCTAAAGAAACTAAATTTAAGTTTGGATATGTCCCACAAATATCAGACATTGATCGAAATTTCCCAGCTTTAGTTAAAGATGTTGTTGAGATGGGGAGATATGCAAAAGCAGGTATTGGGAAGTCTTTAACAAAAGAAGACAAGCAAAAAGCTCTCGATGCACTGAAACTTGTCGAGATGGATCACATGCTAGAACGTCCTATAGGTCATTTAAGTGGAGGGCAACAACAAAGAGTTTTAATTGCTCAAGCTCTAGCAGCTGAAGCTGAAGTATTGCTTTTAGATGAATTTACAAGTGCTCTTGATTTCAAAATGACAGAGGAAGTTATGGAGCTGTTAGATTACCTGAATCATACCCATGGAATAACAGTTGTCACTGTTGGTCATAATCTGGGGTTGCTTAGAGCTTATTGTAGTAGGATTATATGCATAGACAAAATTATTGCTTATGATGGAACTCCAAAAGATCCTGAATTAGATGTTGTAATCAATCAAATCTTTCACTAATGCAAAATATAAAAAGCAGAGAAAATAAAAGATAATCCTCAACTGTAAGTTGAGCAGTTGTTTTCATTTATACTTTACGTTTCATCAATATATCTATGGTAGAAACTGTTTTTGGTTGTCCATCACTATCTAATACTTCTGAACCGATAGTTACATCTGCAATTTCGACTAATTCTGGTAAAAATCTATGTTTTGTGATTTCTGCCACATCGACTGCTTTGGAAATTGATCTACCTCTAGCACGTATTGTGCATTCCTCTTCACCTTTATTGAAGATTGTAACAACGACTAGACAGTAGTTCATAGTACCTTTCTTACCTATGTAGATTGCGTTCTTTAGTTCGTCTTTTGACATTAGTTATCACCGCTTGCAAATAGTGGCTAGTAAATAATAGGTATGTACTTTTTTAAGTCTTTTTTCAAAAAGTATAGAATTTAAGATAATCACTTCTTAAAATCTGGTAATCGTTCATATT
>JAUWEG010000025.1 GCA_030608385.1 Candidatus Heimdallarchaeota archaeon | reverse complement strand
TTGACTTCAGTTTTGGGTACTTCCTTGACTTCAGTTTTGGGTACTTCCTTGACTTCAGCTTTGGGTACTTCCTTGACTTCAGCTTTAGGTGCTTCCTTGACTTCAGCTTTAGGTGCTTCCTTAACTTCAGCTCTAATATCTGCATATTTCTGTTTCAAGGCGTTTTTTTGAATTTCGAATATTTCTTTTGTACCTTTGATAGCCAGATCTAAGCTTTCTTCAAATTGATCTAGAGTGAAAACTCCATCTAGTTGAAGTAAAGAAATTTCATCCAAAGTGGGTGCATATGCTAGAGGCATATCTCCAGATCCCTTTTGGTCTTCTAAATCATATAAATCTAGAGCAACTTTGTCATTAATTAATCCCGCAGCTACTGAGGAAACTATGCCTCTCATTGGAACTCCAGCATCAGCTAGAGCAACAGAAGCAGCTATTAAACTGGCACAACGAGTACCACCATCAGCTTGAAGTACTTGCATATATACATCTATAGCTGTTCTTGGATATTTTTCTGTTAGAACAACTGAAGATAAGGAATCTGCAAGAATCATAGAAATTTCCTTTTCTCTCCTTGAGGGAGCTGGACTTTTTCTGTCATTGACTGAAAAAGTTGACATTCGATAAAAGCATTGAATTAATGCTCTATCTGGTAATGCTCTGTGTTTTGGATGCAGTTCTCTAGGTCCGTAGACCGCAGCAACAATAATGTTCTTTCCCATGCGAATTTCTGCGGAACCATCTGCATTTTTTAATACACCAATTTTAATACTTAAGGGACGTAATTCGTCTAAATCTCGTCCATCTACTCTTTTTCCTTTTTCATCGATTAGTTGGACTGTTCCATCTCCTGCCATAATATCACTTCTCATTTTCTGTTTGACCGTTAGATAGCATATCGCGTATTCTGTCAGTTAATCCTTGTGTATGTGCTTCTAACTCTATTTTTGTAATTGATTCAATAGCCTTTATTTCATCTTCAGGCTTCTTTCCTTGAATCCAAATTCTTCCATTTTGACCAGTTATAATTTGTGTTCTTGTAAGTCTTTTAACCATATTGATCATAGTACCCTTCTTTCCAATAACTCTAGGAATATGGGCTGCTTCAATCTCTATCACTCTTCCCCCTCTTAATTTTCCTAGTCCTCTCTCGTTTGTGAGTAATGAAGGATCTCTGGTTCTGTCAAAACTTGCAATTTTTGTTAGGATAATATCCCCAATATCGAATATTTTTCTGGTATCATCCTTTACTGGATCAAATCGTTTCTCTGTTGCATTATTGGCTAATAATACCGCCGAATAAGGGGCACCAACATCAACAATCCAATTAGTTAATCCAACTTCAACTATCTTACCGATTACTAGATCACCAGGTCTAGGGATATATTTACCTCTCAGAGATTTTACCTGAATAAACTCTCCTTTATCTTGAAAAAGACCTACAAGTGTAGAGTAGTAGACATTTCCCTTTCTTATGACGCCTTCGCCATATTTGAAATTACCTTCTGCTAGTAAATCACCTGGAATAACTATTTCATGATTCTTTACTTTAATAACGGACATTATTAATCACAATCTTTGTTATTTATTCAGCAAGTCTTTCTAATATTTTGACTTGTGCTTTTCCTTTAGTTCGCGAAGTTACTTGTTCCAAGAAATCTGCTTGAGTTCCAGATGGTATTTGGGTTACCATGGCTAAACTACCGTCTGATAACCATTCTTCTTGAATTAAATTGCCTGCAGATAGTATAAAACCATAAAGTGGTCCAGTATAATTTGGAGGTATTTTTATTGCTAATTTAACTGATTCCAGTCGAATAGGCATAATAGGTTTTAGTTGATTAATAATTTCTAAAGCTTGATTTTTTGCTTCTTCCTTGTAATCAATATTAACTCCCAAATCAAGAATGGCCTTTTCTATCCTATCCTTGGGAATAGGAACATTTTCTCTTGGATTTATACAGTGAATATGAATGAAGGCAACAATTTCAATTCTCTTTTCTTTAAGAATTTCATTTCTCTGGTCAGCAGTTAATTGAAGCTTACCTTCTTTCAGAATTTTAACTGCAATTTCTCTTTCTGTCAATCCTTCAAAAGCAACTTCTAAATCATCTTTTGCTGCTTTAACTCCCCTCGATAAATTTTCATATACATCAAATACTTCAAATATATCGTCTATTTCAACCTCTTCCCCTTGTAATAACCTCCAAGCAGGTTCAGGATTGACAAGCAATTCATATCGCCTCCCATGTTTTTCAAAACGAACAATAGATTTTCCTCGTAAATCTATTCGCCTATCTATTGTAACTCCTCTAAAATCTTTGCTCATTTTTACCATTCTCGTGTAACATACTAACTTCGCTAATTTTGAGAACATTAAAAGCCAGATTTATAAGATTTTTCAAGATTGAGAACTTAATAAGAAAGAAAAAATTAGGATTACATGGAGGTCAATTATGCCAAATATCTTGATAACGGGATACCCAAGAGTAGGAAAAACCACCTTAATTAATAGTATTGTAGAAACAACAAAAAGAGAAGTTGTTGGATTTGTTACTAGTGAGATTAAGCTAAACAATAGAAGAGTAGGGTTTAATATTGAAACATTTTCAGGCCTTAAGCTACCATTAGCCTCAAAGGAAAATCGACAAAGTTTGTATCGTGTAGCTAGCTATGGTGTTTATCTGGAAAATGTTGACACAATTGTCGATCAAGTCAAACAGGATATGGAAAAGTTTAGCTATGATTGGATTATATTGGATGAAATCGGAAAAATGGAACTTTTTTCAACTAAATTCAAACAATTTGTTGAGAAGTGTTTAGAACGGAAATGTGTTTTAGGTACAATTATGATGAGAGATAATGATTTCACTAGTAAAACTAAAAATAGATCAGATACAATTGTTTATCAGCTCACAGAAAAAAATAGATCTCAAGCTGAAAAAGACATTATTAGGTTGATGATTTAAATGCCGGAAGGTCCAGAAGTTGAATGTACAAAACTTTCTCTAAGAAGGTTTGAAGGTAAGAAAATAGTTAAAATAGAATTAACTAAACTTTCACAAAAATACAAAAAATATGAGGGAAAGCAAAAAATATTCGACGTATTTATTGGAAAAACAATAACAGAAATTGAAAGAAAGGGGAAATTTCTTATTTGGAATTTTGATTTCTCTAAAGTCATTCTTAATCATTTAGGAATGTCTGGACATTGGATTATCTCTGAAGGAGCAGATGTTCCAACTCATATTATTCACCCTAAGATAAAAATTCTATTTAAAAATGAAAGTAAGATTGCTATTTTTGAAGACGCAAGAAATTTTGGACAGTTCAGAATTTATGATACCTATCAAGATGTAATAAACTATTTACCTATTAAGAAATTAGGTTCTGATGGACTGAAAGTTCCCTTCCCCCAAGAAGCATTTGCTGAGAAGCTTAAACTGAAAAAAAATGCAAACAAAGAAATTGGAAGAATTCTTCTGGATCAAACCTTAATCGCAGGAATAGGGAACATCTACAAATCAGAATCTTTAGCATTAGCGAAAATAAACCCTTTAAGATTAGTAAAAAAACTCAAACCTGAAGAAATAGAAAGGTTAGGATCCTCAATTTCAATTATTCTTCACAAAGCTGTTGATTCCATGGGAAGTTCAATACAATCATTTAGAACTTCTACTGGAGAAGAAGGTTCTGCTCAGAAATGGCATAAGGTGTATGCAAAAGCAGGGATTGATTGTGACAGCTGTGGCAATGAAATCATAAGGATTGTGCAAGATAAAAGAAGTACCTTCTATTGCGAAAAATGTCAAGTTTAGGAATTTGTTAAGCTGAGTGCAAAAGAGATATAATTAGGATTTTCTTTTTTTCTTTATGGATCTACAGGAACTTATTAACAAGGTCGCTCATGAATTGTCTGGAGAAAAAACAAAACGAATGACTAGTTTCTTAAGCTTGTATCATCGAATTCAAGCTAGTAAGGAATTTCATACAGCTGCTGAATTTCTACAGAAAGAACTAATAAAGCTTGGAGATGAAAAATCGTATATACACGAATACATAGCAGATGGTACAAAGCGATATTCTGAATGGGAAACACCAATTTCTTGGGATATTGAGGATGGGTCATTACATCTTGTTGAACCCATTAAAAAGGTACTATGTCGCTTTTCAGAAGTCCCTGAGAGCATTTGTACACATTCAAAATCAGTAAATCTAACTTCTGAGGTAGTTCATGTTGGAGCAGGTAAAGAAGAAGATTTTGAAAACATAGATGTAAAGGGGAAGGTTGTTTTAACATCTGCAAGCCCAAGAACAATGATTGAAAGACTAGCCAAACATGGATCTATTGGTGTTATTGCGTATCCTTCTGAACAAAGGGCTCAGGGACATCAAGAAATGATACAATATGTAGGTCTATGGCCTAATGCAGAGAATGTAGAAAAGTCAACATTTGGATTTTCCCTTTCCAGAAAACAAGCCTTGGAACTTATTGATTTCTTGAATAAGGGAAAGAAAGTTATGATAAGAGGGGAAATCAAAGCTGAACTATATGAAGGAAAAATGCACGTATTATCCACTAAAATTGAGGGAAGCAAGTATCCAGAAGAAGAAATTATAATCATTGCACACATCTGTCATCCAGCTCCTTCAGCAAATGATAATGCATCAGGAAGTGCATTATTGTTTGAGATATATAGAACAATTAAAGCATTAATTGAAAAGAAAGAGATTGACCATCCTGAACGTACAATCAGATTCTTATGGGTACCAGAATTTAGTGGAACCATTCCTTGGATTGTAGAACAAGAAAAAAGAGAAAATTTCAAACCAATTTTCTGTATAAATCTAGATATGGTTGGAGAACATCCTTCTCTCGTAGGTTTTCCTTTTACTTTAAATAAAACAAGCATTTCGACACCATTGTTTCTTAATGATTTAATATCAGAGTGCATAGAAAATGTCAAAGACAATCCTCTAATTATAGAACAAGGAGGATGGCAGTTTCCTTGGAATTATAGAATTAAACCCTTTGCTGGTGGTTCAGACCATTTGTTGTTTAACGATGCACCTCTAAGAATTCCCTCAGTTATGTTTGGTCATGCCGATACTTTTCATCATACAAATCTTGATACAATTGAAAAAGTAGATCCAACAACATTGAAGAGAGTAGGAACTGTTGCAACAAGTACAATTATTTCTTGTTGCTATAAGGACAAATTTTCAGAAGAAATTCAAGGTATTTTTCTTAAAGGATTAGAAAAAAGGAAGGGTTCGTTCCTCAATATGATATTAAAGGAAATAAAACTGGTAAACAATCTAGATAAGGAAGAAAAAGAAGAAAAAGAATATCTGATTCGGAATGTTCATCTACCGTATTTGAAGTTTGAAAGAAGGGGCTTGCAATCGATTGAAGATCTATTTGGGAGTTTGAATACAGAAATAAGTGATTTACAAAGAAATGGTTTAAATCATTTTGAAAGTTCAATTCATACCTTAACGAGAGAATTAGCTGGCGAAATAATAAGCAAAACAACTCAACAACTACTGGATAAGATACCAAAACGATTGTGGAAAGGACCATTTAATGCTAACATAATTTACAAATCTATGAGTAATCTAGATTCGTTAAAAGATGAAATAAAACTCTCTGAAAATCAGATTATGGATATTAAGGAACTATCGCAAAACATGATGGCAAATTATGGGGGACTAATGTTTGACACAATTAATCTCATTGATGATGAAAGAAGTGTTTTAGAAATTGCATTATATCTAAGCTTAGTGGAGTGGAAATTTATTGATATAAAAATTGTTGGAAGTTTTATAGAACTGTTGAAAAAATTGGAGGTTATAAGTTTTTAACTATTAAATTTGTTTAGACTGTTTTTAGCCTTCAAATATCAATTGACGTTAAAACGACCTTAGTTGGAACTTCCTACCTTTAGCAATGGTTTTATATGTATAAAAACAAAAGTAACATGTAGATTTAAGATGGCAAAAGATGAAGTAAAATCATTGGTGAATTCTGTCAATATGGTAAAAAATATGGTTGAGAGCATAGTTTCAGCTGTCCAAGAAAGATTCAAAGATTATGATAATGTTGTTGTAGCTCTAAAAGAAAAATTAGAGAATTTAGAGAATAAAATATCTGTACTTGAGCAATCAGGAGTTCCAGCAGGAGCACCTAGTTCTCCAGATCAAATTTCTCGACTAGAAAAAAGATTAGATGGTCTCAATGAAAGAATTCTTTTGATTGAAGCAGCTAGAAGTGTGCAACAAGAGACAGTAGTTGAACCAGCTGATGTTCAAGTTCTAAAAGACATTGCTGAAAAGGAAACAAAACCTGATTCTGTCATTGAAATGCCTACAGCACCCATAACTCCACCACCTGCACCAGAGGTTATAACCTCAACACCAGAACCTGATGTTGAAAAACAATCTGCACCTCCAACGGTTGAAGCTCCACCAATACCTACACCAGTACCTCCATCTCCAATTCGTAGTACTCCAGAACCTGCAGCCATTCCTGCAAAACCTGAGATTCCAACACCCGCAGCATTTCCTAAACCTGCAACTCAAGTCACTGAACCTGTTGAAAGAGATGTGAGCCCAATTTCTAAAGAAGTATCGGGAAGCATACCAATGCCTCCTCCATCACAAGATGATTCATCTACACTGCAGCCACAAGCCGTGCAACCACCAGTACCAAAGGCTGATGAGGTAGAAGCGGTAGCTCCAGAAGAGAAAAAATCAGCAGAACTATTTGGAGAGGCTGTAAGCGGGGACAAAGCTGAACTTCTAAAAGCTTTGAAGAAATTGGAAGATTTGTAAACCTAATCTACAGTAAATTTCATATAGCGTTTGTAGATTTTTGCTTAATGGCTCCTACCATAGCACCTATCGTTATTTACATTTTATCATTTTTTACCCCTTTTCTCATTACATTGGTAGGATTACCTTTTCATATACGACTGATGCACAAGAGAGGAATCAGTGGTGTAGATGTTCATAAAGAAGAGAAACCAAAGGTTGCAGAAAGGGGAGGAATTGTAATATTAATATCCATTGTGCTATCTTCGGTGTTAATAATCATTTTAGTTAATGACCCAGAATTAAGATTATCAATAGGAATATTTTGCATAACAGTTACTATAGCTGGTTTAATAGGATTAGCAGATGATATTTTCAATTTAAGCGCATTACTTAAGCCGTTTCTACTTTTATTTGCTTCAATTCCTATAATTGCATCTAAAAGGTATAAGTCTAAACCAATTTTACCATTTATTGGAGAAACAAGGTTAACTATTGCATATATAGTACTTTTACCATTTATTATTGCAGTTCCTGCAAATTCTGTCAATATGCTGGATGTATTTAATGGCTCAATGGCTACAACTACAATTATTGTACTGATTGCAGTATTCTTTTCAAATATGATTATCTTTGGTAATGGTTTTGATCAATTGGATAATTCAGGATTAACATATGTGTTTGTTTTAATTATGGTTGGTACTCTACTAGCATTTTGGATTTTTAATCGATATCCTGCGAAGGTTTTTGGAGGAGATACAGGGAGTCTTGCAATCGGCGGTGCTTTAGGAGCCATTGCAGTGATGGGAAGGTTAGAAGTAGTTGTGATTATTGCTATGATACCTTTTATCATGAATGCATTTGGTATTATTAGTAGTGTTAAAGGGTTATTGGAAAGAAGAGAAATGGTGCGCCCCACAAAAATGACTAAAGATTGGAAAATAGAATCAACAAGGGATAAAAAAGCACCAATCACACTAGTAGGTTTAGTTATACAAAAGGGACCTCTTCATGAAAAGGATGTTGTAAAAACATTCAATGTTTTAGCAATTGTAAGTGCTATTCTTGCAATTGTGATTGCTGTTTTAACTAATCTATCGGGGGTAGTATCATGAGTATTATTCAATCGGCATCAAATTTTGTAAAAAATATTGCTTCAGGAATAATGAACTATTTTAGACTTACACCAAGACTTGCGAAGTTAATAAGCTTGGAAATCTTTGTTTTTGGAACTTTTATTGCCATTTGTGTAGTGATTAGTGAAGGGATTATGAAAATACCTGATTCCCCAAAACCAGGATTAAATTTCTTGTTTGCGGCATTGAAAGTAGGGATTAGTATGCTCTTAATTGGGCTATGGCTAGGTGTATGGTATTATTTAACAAAAAGACTCATGAAAAATGATAGAAAAGAGAATAAGGAAAAAGAAGAAAATAAATGAATCTTACACTTTAGTCTCTAAGAGATATAGTCTTTTCTTCAAATTATAGAACCTTTTAGCAAATTCTAAACTTGAAATATCGTAATCTTCAAATTGTTGTTCAATTGCGAAAAGCTCACTTTCAACATTCAGAATCTCGTCATCAAGGTGTTTTTGTTTTTCTTGTTCCAAAGCTCTGTTAGTAAGATGTTGAGATTTTTTGTTTTTAATTTCATTCAAGATCCTTTTTTTATCTTCAAGAATTACAACTAGTTGCTCTTTCTGCGAAATTATTGGATTAAGTTGTTCTTGAGAATCTACTGTTTGAGGTTTTTCTTCAATACATCTTGCAGGAACTTTTGAGAAGAGTCTTAGTAGTTCCACTATTACTTGGAATAAGCGATAGCTATCTCTCCAACGTGCTAACATTCTCATCTCGAGAATGCCTTCTGTGGTCATATTTGGATGAGTGATTGGACTAAGAATTTGAACTACTGGTGGAGATTCGGGATAATTTTCTGGTAATTTTATTTCAACATCTACGAATATTTCTCCTTCATTTGTAATTACTGGAACAAAACCTTTCCAAGTTGTTAGATCACCATCTTTTGGCTCGAAAGCATAAGCTCTCTCCATTACAAGACTATATTCTTTTGCTAGGACACTATCTGGAATAGGCACATTTTACACCTTTCTTTCGATAATCTATTTCTATAGATTAATTTCAAATAATTAGAACAAATTGTACCTTAAAAACCTTCGTAAACTCATTTGTTGAAGTAGAAAACACCTAGCACCTATTCAGCACGTTTTGTGTTTAAATATTATGTTTTAATTATAAAAGTGAATCAACACTGTTTATCATGAACCTTGGTGACCTCATCAGAGAGTGATTTAGGTCAGGCATGAAAGAATTACTGTGTTATTCAAATAATTGATGAAATAGAAGAAGAAATAGCAGTCATTTAAAGCAATCCGAAAGCATTTCCCAAACGAAGTGTGAACGGGGTAGGAGGATACGTGATTTATCCAATAGAGTAAATATTCAACTGTAAGCGAGTCATCTGATAGTTGGTATGATGAGCTCTATAACTGAACCCACAACATGACTAAAAATGACAAAAAAAATCATAGATTCGCTTTCAAATCTTCAATATTCTATCTCATCTCTAAATTTTTAAATCGACTCATTTGTTTATTTTTAATGACTCGAGTAGCTGTGATTAATCAAGAGAAATGCAGACCCGATAAATGTGGGCATTTATGTTACAAAGTTTGTCCTTCTGTTCGAGCGGGAAAAGAAACTATTACTTTTGAACCCCCTAGCAATAAAGCTGTTATTCATGAACCATTATGCTCAGGGGTTGCAATTTGCGTTAAGAAATGCCCTTTCCATTGTATTACTGTTGTTAATCTTCCTGAAGAATTAGATAAAGAGGTTACACATAGATATGGAATAAATGGATTCAAGCTTCACAGATTACCAATGCCAAAATTAAGCAAGGTTATTGGTTTAGTTGGACAAAATGGTTCTGGCAAAAGTACAACTCTCAATATTTTGCAAGGAAAATTACAACCAAATTTAGGAAAATTTGATCAACCACCAGACTGGGATGAAATTATAGAAAATTACAGAGGAACAGAAGCTCAATCCTATTTTGAAAAAATAGCAAATGAAGAGTTAAAAATTATCCTAAAACCGCAAAATGTAGACAAATTACCTAGAGTCACTAAGGGAAATGTTTCTGATTTAATTTCAAAAGTTGACGAACGTGGGTTAAAAGATGAAGTCAAGGAAATTTTCTCCCTAACCAAGGTTTGGGAGAGAAGTATTTCGCAATTGAGTGGGGGAGAACTACAAAAATTAGCAATTGCAGCCACTGTAGTTAGAGAAGCAGATGTGTATCTTTTTGATGAACCGACCTCATATTTAGATGTTCACGAAAGAGTCAAGATTGCCCAATATATCAATGAAATGAAATCACCAAATCACACTATTATTGTAGTTGAACACGATTTAGCTATACTAGACTATTTGAGTGATCATGTACATATGTACTATGGAGAAGCTGGTGTTTACGGTATTGTAAGCCATCCTTATTCTGTGAGAGAGGGTATCAATATCTTTCTAGATGGATATATTCCTTCAGAAAATATGCGCTTCAGATCTGAACCAATTATCTTCAAAAAAGCCAGTCACGAAGATAAAGTCACATCTCAGAGATTAGCAATAAGATTTGGTGACATGACCAAAAAATTTGATACTTTTGAGCTTTCAGTTAAAGGTGGAGAACTCTACAAAGGAGAAGTAGTGGGAATCATTGGACCCAATGGGATTGGAAAAACAACTTTTGTAAAAATGCTAGCGGGTATTATTGAACCTACAACAATATCTGATTCTACCGAATTATTAGTTCAGATGGCAACTAGAGACAAAGAAGCTATTGATCTTCAAGAGAAGAATCAAGATGGTGGAAGCAATAACCAATTGAAAGTAAGCCATAAACCCCAATATCTCTATACTGAATCAGAACAGACCGTAGAAGATTATTTACGTGAAATTAATCCCGTAATGCTAACAAGTGGTTGGCACAAATCAGAAATTATTGAGCCATTAAAATTCTCTAAACTTCTAGATTCCAGTTTGTGTGACCTTTCAGGTGGAGAACTTCAAAAAGTTTCAATTGCAGCATGTCTAGGAAGAAAAGCTCATTTGTATCTTATCGATGAACCTTCGGCTTTCATTTCTTCTGAGGAAAGAGTAAATGTAGCTAAAGTAATTAAAAGAGTAGTTTCACATTATGAGTTTCCAGCGATAGTAGTAGAACACGATGTTATGATGCTTAATTTCACTTCTGATAGACTAATGGTTTTTGATGGTATTTCAGGAGAAAAGGGGTCAAGTAAAAGAATTGGTACATTACAGAACGGTATGAATAATTTTTTGAGAAAAATGGATATAACTTTCAGGCAAGATCCTCGAACACTTAGACCTAGAGTCAACAAAAAGGATTCCCAACTAGATAAGAAACAGAAATCTAATGGAAATTACTTCTTAGCAGCTTAGATTTTGGTTTTTACTTCAACAATAATTTCTGTTTCCTTTTCTTTTAGTATAGATTTTTCCAACTCCAATTTCTTGAGACTGTCTAATCTTGCTCTATTTATTTGTTCTGATATTTGGAAAGTAATTTTTTCCTTAAATGAACTAAATCTAGTGGTTATCCACAAGAGTGGGATAAATGATCTAGGTCGAATCAAGTTGTTTCTTGGTTTAGTTGTGAGATGTGCAATATTCCTAGCAAGTTTGTCAACCTCACTTCCATTCACAAGTTTATCACTTAACCCAGATATTTTGTTAAATTCTGTTTTATATGGACCTGGTAAAACGGTTGAAACTGATATCCCATAATTTTTGAGCTCTTGTCTTACGCTATCACCAAATACTTTAACCGCAGACTTTGTTGCACAATAAACTGCAAAAGGATAAACGGGAAGCATTGCAAGAGATGAAGATATGTTGATAATGTTACCTTCGCCTTGTTGTTCCATAATAGGTACAACTGCATGTGTCATTTTAATTAAGGACAGAATGTTTGTTTCTATTAGTTGGTCAATTTCTTCTTCAGGCTGTTCTAAAAACAGGCTTGCTTTTCCAACTCCTGCATTATTTATTAGAACATCAATTCTTCCAAATGTCTTTAAGGTAAGATCTATAATCTTCATTCTGTCATCGCGATTTCTTACATCTCCAACAATGGATAAAGTTTTGATTTTGTGTTTTTTCAATAAACTTGCAGTATGCAGCAGCTTTTTCTTTCTTCTAGCAACAAGAACAAGCTTCGGTTTGTATTTGACTAGAGCTAGAGATACAGCCTTACCAATTCCTGAGGAGGCCCCAGTAATAATGATGACTTTGCTTTCATCAAAAAATGCGTTGTTAGAATATTGAGCTCTTTTCTGCATAATATCAAGAATGCTTCTAAATAATCTTATAAAAACTCAAAAAAAAGAGAGAGAAAAAAATTAAACCTTATTCTTCCTTCAAGTGGTCAAACCATTCTGGAAGTTTAATTTCATCGACAGAAACGCTATCTCCAGGTAAATATGGCTTAATATCTAGAACTGGTGTTCCATCAATCGCATCAATCCTATCTATGTACAGTTTATTATTTTCTACCCTTAGTAGTTTTACTTTGGTCAAACCAATTGGATTGGGTCGATTTGGACTTCTAGAAGAAAAAACGCCAGTCTCTGCAGAAATTTTCAACTTAGGGGGTGTGGCTAGCATTTTAGATCTATCCGAAGGATTATCTCTCATCGATATCCACCATAAGACGTAAATGTGGCTGAATTGCTCAATATGACGTAAACCAGTAGTATATAGCTGAGATATCTCAATATAACAAGCTTCTTTTTCTATTTTTACTACACCAATTTGATGAATTCCAAAAGATGTCATTATAACCAATCATCAATAGGTTGTCCTTCTTTTGAATTTTTCTTTATCACTTATTTCTATAGAGGTGAATATTTAATAAAAAATCATCAAAATCACAACTTTTAAAACTAATTCTTTGTTTGGGAACATACCGACGAGATGTCCACCCGGGAATCGTTAGGTGATTATCATGACAAAAAGTATGTATAAGTATATTGGCGAATTTTGGAGAAATCGCGAAACTCCTGAGTTTAAGGAGCTTATGCGAAGTAGACTTATTCAATGGAGAAGAGAGGGAGCTACTGAAAGAGTTGAAAAACCAACAAGACTTGATAGAGCAAGAACTCTTGGTTATAAGGCTAAACAAGGGTATGTAATTGTTAGAGCTAAAGTTAGGAGAGGAGGAAGGAGAAAGAAAAGACCTGTAAGAGGAAGAAAGTCTCGTAATATGGGTGTTAACAAAGTAACTCCTAAGAAAAGTATTAAGCTCATAGCCGAAGAAAGAGTAGCAAGAAAGTATTCCAATCTTGAAGTTCTAAACTCCTATTGGGTAGGTCAAGATGGAAGACACAAATTCTTTGAAGTGATTTTAATAGATCCTCAACATCCTGTTATTGCAAAAGATCCAAGAACTAGCTGGGTTTCAATTAAAGAATATCGTGGCGATGACATAGTTTATCTCAAGAACCCAGTTCATAGAGGAAGGGTTCATCGTGGATTGACAAGTGCAGGCAAGAAATCAAGGGGACTCCGAACAAAAGGAAAAGGTGCTGAAAAAGTCAGACCATCCTTAAGAAGACATGGACGAAGAGGTAACTGACCTCTAATTTATCTCTTTTTTAAATTACTACCTTATTTTAAGAAAAAAAAGGGAATAAGATGGACATCACTATTAGCAAAGTTGAATGTAGTTTTTCAGTTCATGCTACTGAAAATTTTGATAAAAATATGGAAGCACTAGAAAATCTCATTCCTGATGAACTTATAGAAGAAACAGAGATAGTTATAGAAGAACTTGAGGGAGGATATGAAAACCCAATTGAATATGTGGTAACTTCCTTCAGTAATAAGAGGTTAGTTACTAAAATTCTCGAATATATAGTATCTAAACTCTCAAAAGAACAAAAAATGCAGCTCTACGATGAATTCGAGGAAAGATTCAATCAAGATAAAAAATCTTTCCACATTAGAATAGACAAACAAGGGATATATAATAATCAACTAATCATTAGTTCAGCAACCAACGTTATCAAAATAGAAATTAAATTGAGATCATATATTAAGGATGTAGATTATAAGCAGTTCCTAATAGATAAAGGTCTATTATCAGAAAAGTGAGAATCATTATCCAGCCTTAAAGAGTCTATTTATATTTTTAGATAAATATGACACAGTATGAAAAAGAAGTTAACTTTAGTTACATTATTCTTAATGCTTTCTTCGATTTTATTCATTAATTCATCTAACTTAAATTTAGCTATCTTTGAATCCAGTGAAGATAATGCTGTCACGTTCAATGTTGATACACCAGAATTTGACCACATATTTGGTCCTCCTGGTCACGTTGCATTGGCTATATCAGAAGAAGATAATCTGATTTTTACAAATGCTCCAGAAGGATTGGCACTAATACAATTAGATGATTTGACTAATCAGACAGTCTATACAGATGAGATAGGTTTAACTGACGTTCAAATTCAAAACATAGAAATTGATAAAGACCTTAAATTGTTGTACATAGGTTCAGTACAAGGAGTAGATGTTGTAAACTATTCCATTACACCACTAGCAGCTACCCCAATTCTAACAGGAGTTGCAACAAATTTTGAATTAGGTGATTTTATAGATGTAGACCCATTTACTCACTACGTTTGGATTGTAACACAGTCTCATGGATTGATTGTTTATGATCCAATTAATGATAGGCAAGTAGATATTAGTGGTTATAATCCTCCTGCTCCAAGTGTAAAAATGCTTACAGTCGATGTTAATTCCTCTGAATCATTTGCTTTCATTGGTACATCAGTAGGGGTCTATAAAATCGACATTTCGGAGAATTCTACAAGATGGTATACTACAAGTGATGGACTTCCTAATGATTATTCCAGAATCGTTAAATATTATCCTATCTTAGGGAAAATCTTTGTTGTAACATTTAATGAAAGTACCAATATTTGTGATGGTTTAAGTGTAATTTTTGCAGATAATGATACAATTAAAACTTACACCTATACTCAAACACCATACTATTCAAGATCATTTCTCGATCTAGTGTGTGATACTGAAGAGAAATTAGGTTTTCTTGTATCTCCATATTCAACAAACGCTGAATCTGGTTTATTAGTTTTCAATACAACAAGTATGGATGCAGTAGCTAAATCCTATTATGGTTCTTTACCTGGATATCCGTTAACCACTGTAACAGGAGCTCCTTACCCTATCGAAAGTATGCTTGCATCTATACGATTAGATTCAATTACAAGAGAACTTATTATTGGAACAGTTCAAAGAATACAAAAAATAGATTATTCTGCACCCAGTACAGCCATTACTGAACAAACTCAAATATTAGGTTTAGCACACAATATGGCAACAGATGTCAACTATGATCCGGTTGATGGATATGCTTACATTTCTACTCTGTTAGGTTTGGATAGAATTGATCCAACAGATCCAGATCGATTAAATCCTCTTACAGTAGAACATCTTATTTCTGGAATTGGTGGTGCTGGAGGGGATACTGCAGGAGAACTACTTGTAAATGCAAGACTTATGTTCCATCATAGATACATGTATGATATTGATACTAGCACTACAACAAATATTGAACTCATACTTCCATTGAGTGAATATAGATATGTTTCAGATATATCATCATCATACAATGAGAGTCTGATTTATTATTCGATTGCAGCTCAAAATGCAGGTGTAGGTGGAAATGGTTCTATGATAATTTATAACTGGGAACTAGGTACATATCACGTTGAAAACTTCACTGAAGAAATAACACAGTTAGAAGTAAATTCCATCATGCAAGATCCAGATAGAGACGTTCTTTATGTAGCAACAAATACAGGATTAATACTTTATAACTTAACAAGTCTTTCAGAAATTAAACGGTTTGGAGATGTTGAGAATTGGAAAATTCAAGCTCTCGAGTGGGTTGATGGAAAACTCTGGTTAGGTATGGAACCTTATCCAAATATAAGAATATTCGATCCAATTTCTGAAAATATCATTGGCTGGGATAAAGCAGATCAAATCACATTTCCTTCTATAAATGACATCTTCTATCTTGATTCTAGAAATGAAACATACATTCTAGCAAACTCAGGTCTTTATGTATACAATAGGACAAATCAAGTACTTAAAATAGAAACTGAAGCCGATGGACTTTCTACTTTATTCGTTCGTAGAATGGATTACATTCCAACAACTGATGAACCATGGATTGGAAGTTTTCAAGGAATCAATATCTATGATCCAAACTACGATGATAAGGCTCCATCTGTTACTATATATTTCCCAAGCACTATATTGTCTGGTTTGAATAACATAGACATTTCTGCTGAAGATTTTGCTGGAATTAAGGAAATCAGAGTAAGAATGGAGAATGGCTCTTGGAATCAAGAATGGACAATAAATGCTAACTTTCTACGAATAGAACTTGATACTACACTCTACGAAAATGGATATTATGATTTTATTGTTAACGCAACTGACTGGAATGGTTTATCAACTGCAAGCATAACTGAAGACATTCTATTCAATAATGTGATTGTTGGAGAATTCAGTATAGAAATGCTCTTTGCAATCTTCCCAGTTATCATGGGTATTAACATTTTATTCAAAAGAAAGCGCTTTAAAAGATAATTTTCTCTTTTCTTCCTTTTTTTGTTTTTCAGAATTTTACAACAAGTAATTGACAGAAAGTTTTAAAATGTGAAATGAGGAGATAGAATAGGCACAGAGGAATTAGGATGGATCGCGAAATTCGCTAAAAAGAAATTCTTTTTTAAATACCTTTATAGCATGCCTTATAGATTTCCTAAAAAACATTTTGGAGCAGATTACGGTGGTTAATGAGAAACAGATATTTGAATCAGTTAAAGCCTTGCCTTCATTCTCTGAAGAAGAAGAGAAAGTTTTAGACTTCTGGGAGAAAAATGAGGTTTTTGACAAACTACGAGAAATGAGAAGGGGAGGACCCCTATTCAGATGGCTAGAAGGTCCCCCTACAGCAAATGGTCTTCCTCACATAGGTCATGCTTTAACTAGAGCTATCAAAGATGTATTTCTTCGACATAAATCAATGCATGGATTTGATGTTGTACCTTGGGTTGCAGGATGGGATTGTCATGGACTCCCAGTCGAATTAGAAGTAGAAAAAACCCTTGGATTTTCAGATAAGAGTCAAATTGAAGAATTTGGAATGGTAAACTTCAACTCAGAGTGCAGAAAATCTGTTTTCAAATATGTTAAAGAATGGCAAGATATGTCCAAACGAATAGGTTTCTGGCTTGATTTTGAGAACAGATATTCAACTATGGATGAAAACTATGTTGAAAGCGTTTGGTGGTCATTGAAGGAGATTCACAAAAAAGGATTGCTATATTTAGGTTATAAAGTAGTTCCTTATTGTCCTAGGTGTGGAACACCATTGTCTTCTCACGAAGTAGGACAAGGAATGATGGAAACAACAGACCCCTCAGTTCATGTGAAATTTAAATCACTTGATTTTGAAGATACGTACTATTTAGCCTGGACAACAACACCATGGACTCTAATATCAAATGCATGTTTGACAGTGCATCCAGAGGTCGATTATGTTCAAGTAGAGTATAATGGAGAAAAATTAATTCTAGCTGAAAGTAAAGCGAAAGAACTTCTAGATGATTATACGGTTCTGCAGAAACTGAAAGGCAAGGATTTGGAATATAAGAAGTATGAGCAACTCTTTCCTTTTATAGTTCCAGAAGAGGATGCCTTCTATGTAACTCTCGCTAATTATGTAACAACTGAAGAAGGTACAGGAATAGTTCATTCAGCTCCAGCTTTTGGAGAAGATGACGCTGAAATTGGAAAAAAATACGGACTACCGGCTATGAATCCAGTTCTTGAAGATGGTACTTTCTCAGAGGAAATTACAGATTTTGCAGGCTTATTCGTCAAAACAGCCGATCCCGAGATAATGGATAATTTAAAGGAAAGAGGATTACTTTTCAAAAAGGGAGTGTATAAACACACTTATCCCTTCTGTTATCGTTGTGATGGTCCTCTTCTCTATTATTCTATAGAAGCTTGGTACATTGAGATGTCTAAGTTGCGTGATAGGTTGGTAGCTAATAACAAACAAGTAAGATGGCAACCTGCACACCTTAAGACAGGAAGATTTGGTAATTTCATAGAAGAAGTAAGAGATTGGGCTTTATCACGTAACAGGTTTTGGGGAACTCCACTTCCAATTTGGTTATGTGAAAACAATCATAGAACTGTGGTAGGAAGTAGAAAGGAACTAGAAGATTTATATGGAAAGCCTTTAGCTGAAGATTTTAGTCTGCATAGACCATGGGTTGACGAAATAACTTTTGATTGTCCTGAATGTAAGAAGATCAGTGAGAGAGTACCCTATGTTATAGATTGTTGGTATGATGCTGGAAGTGCATTTTTTGCACAATATCATTACCCTTTTGAAAATAAGGATTTATTCAAAGAACATTTTCCATTTGATTTCATAACAGAAGCAATTGATCAGACAAGAGGATGGTTTTACACTTCACTGGCCATAAGTACAGTCCTATTTGACAAACCCGCGTATTTGAATTGTTTGACTATGGGTCACACTCTTGATGGAAAGGGAAAGAAAATGAGCAAGAGTAAGGGAAATATGATAGTTGCAGGGGATGTTATACCAAAGTATGGTGCAGATGCAGTTAGATGGTTTCTTTATTCATATCCTACATGGAATAGTGTGAGAGTTGATCCCGAACAGATATATGATTCAATGAAAAAATTCATCCTTACATTATGGAATAGTTACAGTTTCTTCGTATCTAATGCAAATGTAGATAATTTTAATCCAACAACATTCGAGGTTCCTTTAGAGGAAAGACCAGAACTTGACAAATGGTTAATAAGCGAAGTTAATTATCTGACAAAATCCATAGAGGTTGCTCTTGAAAATATGACTGTTCATTTAGCTGTACAAGCGTTTGAAAAATTTGTAATAGACGAATTCAGTAATTGGTATCTTAGACAATCTCGTCGTCGGTTTTGGAAAAACGGGCTTGATAAGGACAAAAAATCAGCATATGTAACAACCTATGAAGTACTTGTTAAATTATCTAAACTATTAGCTCCTTTCATCCCATTTATAGCAGAACAATTACATCAAAATCTAGTTAAACGATTAGACTCTGAGGCATCATTAAGTGTGCATCTTCTACCCTATCCCGTTCTAAATAAGAAAGAGTTAGATCCCAATCTTTCAAGAGATATGAACAAAGTTCTTTCACTCGTAACTGCTGGAAGAAGTATACGTTCCTCAGCAAATATAAAACTAAGACAACCTCTTTCAGAGCTTATATTGATATCTCCACTTGGAAAAAAGGATTTGATAGAAAAATATGAAACTGTATTCAAAGAAGAGCTAAATGTGAAGAAGATAACACTTAGTAAGAGTTCTGAAGAATTAGTGAGTTATATAATAAAACCTAATTTCAAGATTTTAGCTCCAAAAATAAAATCTGCAGTAAAGGAAATAGGAGCACAATTGGAAAAATTAGATCCCAATCAATCGAGAGAATATGTAGAATTGCTAGCTAAGGGGGATTCAATTGTATTAAGCGTAGAGGGAACTGAATTTCAGCTCTCTCCAGAAGATTTAGACTACAGAATAGAGGTTCAGGAAGGTTTTGCAGGCGAAGAAGCCGAAGGTTATCTGTTACTTTTCAATTTAACATTAACTAATGAACTAAAGCAAGAAGGCTATGTAAGAGACATAATAAGGCGTGTCCAAACAATGAGAAAAGATCTGGATTTGGAATATACACAACAAATTGTTCTATCCATAGAAACTGACGAATTTGGTCTAGAAGCTATTACAAAACATGAAGAATATATCAAAGAAGAAACACTAAGTAAGGACTTGCAATTCAAAAAACCATCAGAAGGACATTTCAAAGAATGGGAATTTGATGGGTTTAAAGTGACAATTGGTATAGAGTCTCTCTAATTCTTTCTCCCCTTCACACTTTTTTTCTAATTTAAACTCAGTAAGAGTAATAAATAAAAACTTCGAATTTTAACCTACATGTGGCGATGATTTAACCGTCCCAGACTGAAATGTGATGTTCTCACGACGAGATGAGCCACTATAATTTTTCTTAATCTAAATACGTTAGACTTGAATATAAAAGTTAATTAGTTCTTTGAAATTCGGATAATTGTGAACAATCAAGATACCAATTTTACAGAAATCCTTTATCATCAACCAGGCCATCTTAGAGGCGTTAATGTCATTAGGGAATTTGATGGATACTTGCTAACTGGAGGGCAAGATGGGAGAATCTGCATATGGGATCTTAATTTAGAAAAAGAACTTGGGTGTATTTTTGCACATAAAGCAGCTATTACAGACATTCAGAAATTAGAAAATATGGACTTAATAATTTCTACAGCTTGGGAATTGGATTTGAAAGCATGGTCATTAATTGATTTTAGCAAAATTGAAAGACCAAAAGCTCACATATCCTCTATTATCGGAGCTAAACCTTTGAAGGGATTCATCATAACTGCAGGAAGAGATGAGCAACTAAGGAAATGGATAATTAAGGATGGCAAATTCAAACTTCTTTCGAAGACAAAAATTGTTTCAATGAGTCAAATTCTCTCCTTAGATAACCGATTATTGATTTCGTGTCAAGAAGGAGACAAATTTATTTTTGATGTTGAAAGTTTTAAAGAAGGAAAAGCATTTTTCATTAAAGGCTCAAAAGTTGTTAAAGCTATTAGAAAGGCATCCAAATATCTGAAGGATTTTGAGAAAAAAGATCCATATGCTTTGCTTTTTAAGATTTCCAGGAGAAATGGGTTTCCTGCAATAGTTAGCACGATTACTGTAGATAGCATCATTCTAGGACATGAATTCGGATTTGTTTCTATCTGGAAAAGAGATAACCTAAGAATATCAAAGGTTTTCTTTGTTCATGGAAAGCACATTACAGGATTAGAAATAATAAACAACATTCTGTACACTACTTCATTAGATTCAACAATTTCTATGTTCAATATTGAAACATCAAAAATCATCAAATCAATTAACCTTACATCAAAACCCTTTTCACTATTAAAAACATCAAATAATGATTTTGTGGTAGGTCTAGAGACTGGCGAATTAATAATTTTTGACAAACAACTTGAAAAAAAGGGACATCATAAAGAAATAAGTCTAATAACAGGAACAGCAATAACTCCTGATAATCTTGCATTTGCCTTAAATTCAGGACATATCGTTTTATTAAATAATGAGGACTTAAAAATAGCAAAGAAACAGAGGATACATGACAAGAACGTTCTAGGTCTTTTTTATTACAATAACAAATTAATTTCCATTGGAGAAGATAAAAGAGTAATAATTCTAGATGGTGATTTGAAAATAATTAAGGAAATTAATTTTCAGCACAAAATTACCAATCCTCGTCAAATTAAGCATTACATTTCCCTAACTCCTAACCATGTATTAGATCTCCGAAAAGACGAGATAATTAAAGGTGAAATTTCACAAGAAACAGATGATGAAATAGAAAGAATTCACCCCATAGATTTTGAATTAGTAAAAGGAGATATAAGAATCAAAATAAAAAATCAGATTCTTCAAAAATTAAACGAAAAAGAACTAGATTCTTTGTACAAAGGCAAAATAGTTAATTCTTTGAGAAAGCTTTCGAAAGCAAAAGAGAAAACATTTTACAAACAACAAACTAAAAATATAATTATTTCCGAGAAATTAAAATTCTCTAAAGATAAGTAGATTCAAAAAATAATCTTACACTACTTATTTTTATCATATTTCTCAAAAATAACATCTGAGGAATCTAACCAACCTGAACGTAATATAGGATCAGAATAATCCTCAATGTAAATGACTTTTCGTATACCAGCATTAATTATAGCCATTGTACAGTTTCCACAAGGTCTTGTTGTGGAATAAAGTGTTGTTCCTTCAGAGCTAATTCCAGCTGTAGCTGCTTGTATTATTGCGTTTAACTCAGCATGAACTGCTGGACACACCTCATTTTTTTCACCAGACTTTTCGTACAATTTAGTACAGGTTTCTTTTGTGCAATGAACAATTCCACGGGGAACTCCATTATAACCTGTAGAAATAATTTGGTGCTTATCATTGACAAGAACTGCCCCCACTTGTCGTCTAATGCATGAAGATCTAGTTTTAGCAATTTCTGCTATTCCCATAAAATATTCATCCCAAGAAGGTCTATTCAGTTCTTTAATCAAAGAATCATCAGTATTCTTCATTCTAAGCTAAATCTGAAGTCTGATTTAATCAATATTGTTGTCTTGGTTTATGACTATGTAAGATATTTCTTGGCTTTGTTAATTACTCCACTTACATAGATTGGATGAAGTATTACATCTATACCATCTATTTTTGTAATAAGAGCTAAAACTGTAAGTAAAGATGAAAGAGAATCATGAGAGCACCTGATGATTCCACTCTTTTTCTTTTCATCAAAATGCTCAAAATATAGACCAGCGCTTGAAGATCCATAAATACCAAAAACACTTTGATAGGTTTGCCAAACCTTGACTTTAATTAAATTCATACTGACACATGATTCATCAGTTATAACTTTAACAACAACGTATCTATCTCTAGTAATAATTACCAACTATATACCCTCCTTCACCCCTTCAAAAATTGAAGAATCATGGAGCTTTGTAATATTTGAAATTAAGGCAGAAAATTGATTTTCAAAAACAGCTTTCTTGGTTTGATTATATGAAACGCCTAATAATTCCCCTAAAAATCTCATTTGAGAACCATTACGTAGATGTAATGGAGATTTTGGATTCATTGAAAATATGAAGGATATGCGATTCTGTATTAATAATTTCATCAACTTCTTGCCGTTTCGTAATGATTGACTAAATTTTTTATCATCGCTTGAGGTTAACAAAGAGTTCAAAGATAATTCCACAAATTTATTATTTTGTTTTATAAGGGAACAAAGAGCGGCATCAATCGAAGAACTGTTTGAACTAAGATCTACTGTAAAAAAATCAATTCTTCTGTCATTAGCTGCCCATTTCAGTATATTTTTCGTTTCTGAAAAAATACCTATTAATTCATATTGAAAGCGAATTTTTGATAGATTCTTTTTTATTTCATCTATATTTTTACCAGATACGTTTTTTCTTGTCACAATGATGTGTTGATTTAAGTCCATTTCTAATAAATGGTTTCGAAGAACGGTTATAGTTTGTTTTAAATTGTAACTTGTATCACAGTACAAATTATACATGTGGGCTGGAGATACTAAAGAAAACTTTGAATTGCTAGCATCATCAATCAATTTGTTTCTTTCATCAATTGTTAGGTTATCAATCGCCATAATAGGTATCTTGGTTATGTTAGCAATTTCGATAAAATCTAGCACTGTGGAACCACCAATCAAGGATACATTGCTTTCAAAAGAAGGTTGAGCTTTATTGACGTGATTCTCTCTGTCTGACATGTTTATTTTCACTTTCAACTAAGCTTTAATTTCTTACTTTCTTCAAAAATCTTCCTTCTTAGTAGTTAGTACTCACAGCTCATAAACTTACTA
>JAUWEG010000059.1 GCA_030608385.1 Candidatus Heimdallarchaeota archaeon | reverse complement strand
GTTTCATCAATATATCTATGGTAGAAACTGTTTTTGGTTGTCCATCACTATCTAGAACTTCTGAACCGATAGTTACATCAGCAATATCGACTATTTCTGGTAAAAATCTATTTTTTGTGATTTCTGCCACATCGACTGCTTTGGAAATTGATCTACCTCTAGCAAGTATTGTGCATTCCTCTTCACCTTTATTGAAGATTGTAACAACGACTAGACAGTAGTTCATTGTATCTTTTTTACCTATGTAGATTGCGTTCTTTTTTTCGTCTTTTGACATGAGTTATCACCGCTCGCAAATAGTGGCTAGTAGATAATAGGTATGTACTTTTTTAAATCTTTTTTCAAAAAGTATAGAATTTAAGGATAATCACTTCTTAAAATCTGGTAATCGTTCATATTTGCGCTTTATGAAGGAATCTTCGAATTTTTCATGGAAGTATGATTCATCATATTCAATTTTATATTCGCGTTCCTTTGGAACTATAAGATTAATAGCGTCATCAATCCTCTCGAGTTCAACTTTCAAACTCTCTTCATTATATATTTCCCCTTCAGCTTCACAACAAAGAGGACCCCCATGAGATTCAATTGTGATCTTTCTTCCTCTTGAAAACCATACACCTTCTATGCCTAAATGGTTTCCAGAAATTGCTTTTACAAGCATGGCTATTCTACTGAATCCCTTCTTTCCATGGACAATTCCGATTCCCAAATCCTTGTTTTTATCACAAAAAACGTGGTTACCTGGCAATACATGAAAGCCAGTAATATCATCTCCTAATGCTACAAAGAAGTTTGATAATTCATCAACCTTAATTGGCTCTTGATCATCTATCGTGACTGAACAAGGAGTGTTCTTAGTTTTAATTACGTACTTCAGAGCAAGATAATTATATTTAATCGCCCCGATTTTCATCCATTTCATTTCATGATGAGCAGCTGCTGCAGCTTCTCCTGAAAATCCTCCATCAGTCATATCAAATGAGTATGTTTCTATATCTCCTTTACACTTAATTGCAGCGAACTTCTCACTGTACCCTTCAGCTATGATGGCTAAACTTTCCTCCAAGCTGTAGGGGATGGAATGAGTTTTGTGCCAATCGCACATAGATCCTGCCGATATTAAACCTAATGTCACATCTGGGTGATTGACAATTACATCACCCATATTGGTAGCCGTTCCATCACCGCCAAAAGCAATTAAAGTCTTATATCCTTCATTTATTGCTTTTTGTGCTAATTCCATCTCATGCCTTGGCCCCTCTGTGACAGCATGGTCAAAATTACCAATATGCTCTTTAGTCATTTTAAGTGCTTTTTCTAATTTTTTACCTAATTTACCAGTATTCGCATTTGGATTAATTATAACAAAAGGGTCTTTAGCCATATATTTCAGAGGACGTTGACTTCTATATAAAATTAATGCAATAAATTATCTCTTAAGGTCTTGAAATATGGCAGATTCAGCGCTTTTAATGGATACATTTTAAAGGGGGATTTCGCTAAATGTTAGTTGATAACTATGATTTGTCCTCAATGTGGAACTGAAAACGCAGATCACGCTAGTTTCTGCGGAAAATGTGGTAGAGAATTAGAAGTTGCTCCTGCACAACCTGAACAACAAGCTGTTCCTGCGCAACCTGTTCAAAGTACTCGTCCCAATAAACTTGTTAGATGTTCAGATGATAAGCAAATTGGTGGTGTAAGTTCTGGTTTAGCGAGATATTTCGGCTTAGATGTTGGCTTAGTTAGATTACTAATGATATTAGGTCTTATATTTGGAACTGCTACTTTCTGGATATATATTATCCTTTGGGCTATTTTACCTGAAGAACGATGTGGATCTCAGTAATAGCTATTTTTTATTCTTTTTTTTCTTGAAAAAAATCTTCTAGTTGAGCACTTTTTGATCTCTTGAGAGTTGGAAACACTTGATCCCAAGGTATTTGTTTAGCTTCTAAGTTATTTTCTTTTAGATATTTCAAGACCTTATCTGGAAAATTAGGTGCCACCAGTATTCCTTTTACGGTCTTCTGCTCCTTTTCAATAAAATACTCTATGTATCTTTTAAGTTGATGAGCATCAGCTGGAGAAGCATTTCTTTTCTTCACCTCTACAATTATCTCACCATTTTCCCCTACACCTCTAATATCTACAGGACCAACATCTGTGTTATATTCAGTTCTGATTACTTGAAATCCTGGTTCAATTAAATCTGGATTACTGACCAAATACTTGACTAAATCACTTTCATCTCCATAAATAGTCATTTCTATCTCATCTTGAGCATGCCATAAAGCAACGAAAGCAATATGGGAAAAATCTATCACAAGAACTTCTTTAGTTTTTACTCGTTCAGTTAACATTTCTAAATATGCTTCTTTTTGAGAAAATCTTATAGGACCTGCTTGTGGTTTTTGCCAATTCAGAGGTTTCACACCTGTTGGCCCATGCATAATTATAGATAAATCTCTCTTGATCACCAATAATCTGTCTCCATCACCTAAGTATGATTTAATTCTTCCATCAAATGTTGCAGAACACCTTCCAGAAAGAATAATCATCTTTTCTCCTACAGCGGAATTTAACCTCTTTACAAGATCAGGTAATGGATCTACAGATATTTGTTCAAAGTTTGAGTGAAACATGTAAAGACCTCAGAATCTGATTTTATGATTTACTATTTAATAAAGGATTTATTTATGCTATTTCAATTTTTCCAAAAAACAACGTAAGGTTTTTTATTACATCGTTTATTGAAATGATTGAGATATAATGGCGGACCCGATAATTATTTATCAGACTATGCTGTATATTCAGATGTCTACTGTAATTGCATGTTTACTCTTTGGATCAATTATGGATTTAATTAAACGTGAAGTCTCAGATATTCCTTGGTTGGTTATGACAGTTACAGGAGTTATAACATCTATAGTTCTCATAATCTTTGCAGAGGATAAAGGCAAAGCTGGAACTATGTTTGGTATCAATGTTGGTGTAGGAATTGTAATGGGATTATTGCTGTACTATACAGGAGTAATGGGTGGAGCTGATGCTAAAGCTGTAATGGCTCTTTCTTTCAACACTCCAGTTTATTTCTTTAATTTCGCAATCTTACAAATCCCAATATACAATTGGGTCCCATCCATTTTCAATACTTTTTTCAATTGGTTACTCGCAATGGTAGTTTTTTATCCTCTACCACTGTTATTCTACAATATTTATCGTAAGGCAAGAGGTAATAATCTATTTGAAAAAACTGAAGGTAATTTTGCGGAAAAGATTCTGATGCTAATTTCAGGTTATCTCACTCCTGTTGAAAAAGCTAAGAATAGACAAGATATTGTTTATTCAGAGGTGTTCGATGAAACAAAGGAGAGATGGGAGATTAAACACTTCATGCAAGTTGTAGAAATTGAAGAGGAAGAGAAATTCAAGAAGGAAGTAGAAGATGATATAGAAAAAACAGGAAGAAAAAAGATCTGGGTAAAAGTTCTCCCCCCAGGAATTGTATTTTTGCTAATTGGGTATATTGTCAATATTCTTATAGGAAATATCTTCTTTCTTATATTCCATTACACTTTAGGATGAAATCTTGCTCTTCAACAGAATAAAAAGAAATTTAGAAAAAGAAAGAGGAGATTAAGAACTAGTTTCTAGTTGTAGTTCGAGTTCGCGATCTATTTTTTCTTTGACATCTCCTATAATATAGTTTAGAACTTCATTAAAATCTACTTCAATTCTGAACAATCTTTTAAAAAATGGTAGAAGTGAATTAAGGTCTTTCCTTAGGATTCTATATGCTCTTGTTAATGGAATAAGAGGAGAACCATATCCAACAGAATCTTTTAAAGCAAAGTTCTTTGATTGGAGAAAATCAATCAAAAAAACTTGATCGTCATACCAGAGAAGATTGTGTTCACTGAAATCTCCATGAACATATCTTGCTTGAAACATATTGCAAAGTATGTCTACACATTGTTCTAGTATTTCAGATGGATCCTCAAAGAAGTTTTTATTTAAATCTCTTAAAAGGGGAGCAGGACCATTTTCATCTCCTATTAGCTCCATGGAGTAGCTAAAACCTGCATATTTGAATGGTTGAGGAACAGGAAGTTTAGCTTTGAAAAGATCTAAATTCTTATAATATTCGAGTTTGGCAAATTGTGCTATCACTTCATATGGAGAAGTACGATAAGCTCCATGTATGACCCCTCTATGTGTGGTTTTATAGAGTTTGTAACTCTTTACAGCAATGTTACGCTCATATTTGTCTATACCCCAACAAACGAAAGCTTCTTTTCCTTGACCGATAACCTGTTTTGCTTCTACCAAAAGTCCATTTTCGATAGCCTCAGCTAAGGCTTCTTTTGTAGATATCTCAGTTATTTCATTTGAAGTATCTCTTTTTTCTAAATATTCTCTGTTTATCACTTTTGATACACTTCCACAAATAAAGGTGTCAAGACAAAACAATAACAAGTGAATGCAATAAAGTGATAATTGTAAAAGTGAAGAGAGAATTCTACAATAATAGCATAGGTGTCATAGGAAATGCTTCTTTGCAAACAAATGTGTTTTTTTGTAAAGTTAAACTTGCGATCATTTTGCTTATGACACCTCCATTCTTCTTATATTAAGTTGAAAAAAAAGAATTAATAAATATATCGCACTTCGTGATATCTTCAAAACTAGTCATCATCTATAATAATTCTCTGCATGTATATCTCACAGTCTTTACAAACCAAAAAATCATAAGTTTCTTTCTCCTTATAATAAATTGTGAAAAACATCGTTTTATTGCATTTACCACATTTTATTTCAGATACCTCTTCTGAAACAAAAATCAGTTCTTTCACATCTATTTTAGGAGTTATATAGCGACTCATCTTACTCAACTATGAAACATTTTCTTTAGATATCATATATTATATCAACTAACTATTTATTTATTGTCTAATTTTCTTCGCTTTCAAACAAATAATATAAATATGGGTTCAGATTCAGAAGAAACGAAATGATAGGAGACAGATATAACATCAAATTTACTCTTCCTGGTAAGGGTGAAGCAGAGGGAGAATTGATTCGCATCAAAGGCCCTCACCTAACCGAAATCATTAATCGAAATTTACCTATTACTTCTCGAGGTTTAGTAAGAGAAGGAATGTTTGTAATCCCAACAAATGTTCTTTATACTATTGAAAAACCTACAATTTCTGGGAGAAAGGGGGATATCATTTACGATTCAAAAGCCAAGGCAATAATAGTACTTATTGAAGAGAAACGATTTGATTCTAAGATAGCAAACATTGGGACCATAACAAAAGGCATGAAAGTCTTCACATCATTAACAATGTCCTCGGGAGTAAGAATAGAGAGTCTTGAATAGAAGATGTATATCAAATTTCCGAAGAGAAAAGAAGATTTATAAATAGATTATTAGTCTTTAAGTCGAGAACACAAAATAGGGGAAAACAATGAGCATACGACAAAACGTTGTTAAAACACTTAAAACTGTTAAAGAGGAATATGGAAAAGTAGATTTTGGAGATAAGCTTTTAGATTTAATTTCTATTGTCGGAATAGTTCTTTTCTTAGTTTCATTTGTTTCTGTCTTTCTAAGTAGAGTATTCAATGCTGTTAATATTGTTTTTATGCTCTATCCTTTAGGTTTAGCGGGAGTTGCTGCTTCTTTTAGAATGAAGAAAAGAGATAAGCCAGAAGAAGCTGAAAAATTATTTAAAGAATGGGTTTGGATTTTTGGAACCATCACAGTTATCAGTATAGTAGTTATTATACTTGGTTTTGTGATAGCCTAAAATATTCATGTTTTACTTCTCCTCTATCAGCAATTTTTTTATATTAAGTAATGTAAGTTTAATCTGATGACTCAAGAAACTTACCGTGTTTATTCGAGGGTACTTAAGTTTGGACAACGGATTGGACTTAGAAGATTTATCGAGACACTAGTTTTTGCTATAACCATTTTTGCTATCACTTTAGTCTATTTATACGTTATAACCTTTGCTCCAATTGGTTCTACAGGAAAATATATTTTCTTTCCACTAGGGTTCTTCTTTGAGTTAGTACTGATTCTTAGTTATATAGAAAATCACTACTTCATAGATATTTTTGGTGAAAATACAAACAAATTGATGTCAGTTTTATCATTTATCTCATTAGTTGTAATAATTCTTTATGCCAGTATTCCTGGTTTTTATACTTTGGATCCTTCAAGGGTTCATCCACAAAGTATAGCTTTGATAGTCTTGTTCTTTCTGCTGAATGTAATTGAAACGGCGTATTTCTTGTTTTCAGTTCCACGAACCGACAGATCAAATACTTTTGGACTAGAATACCAATTTTCTATCCTTGAAAAAAGTTTAGAGAACAAAAAGCTAGGTGATCTACATATAGATAAAGCTATTACTAAGGGCTTGAATGCATTGAAACGAAGAGTAACTGAAGAAGGATTTTGGGGAGATTTTAGTCCAACATTCGAAACAGCTTGTGTTTTAGAACTATTTAATAAATTGGGGTATAATGAGGATACTGAATGGGTAATAAATACAGAAGAAGGCAAGAAAACAGTAACTCTCGGTAAGTCCATCGAAAGTCTAAAAGCTGTTGTTGAAACAGCCGAAACAATCGATGATTCATACGAGCAATTCTTCATTTTGTATGCTCTAAGCCTTTTTGATCCAACAATTTTCGATAAAAGAAACGAATTGGTTGTTGAGTTCTTTGATTCTATTTTTGAAGAAACAGAATGGGATTTCATCAATAAATTGAATAGATTCACTCCAAATCTTCGTTCTAGGACAACTCCATTACACATTATGATGAGCTATGTTGGAGATGTAACTGGAAATATTAAATTACTAGATAAGATGGCTAATTTATTCTCTGCTTCAATTGACATAGTGATCAAGAGAGGGTATGCAAGATTCTCCACATCACAAACAGGAAAAACTCCGATAGAAATGTTTGCTAGAATGATGTTATCACTACAAGATGTTAGAAGAGCACCTTCAAGAAGACAACAATTTGTACAAGCTGTTGTAGGTACCCAGTTCATTGAAGGATCTTGGGCAGCTAATATTGGTACTACTGGATATGTAATCCAATCCCTCCTCCCAAGTGAAACAGCTGATTCTTTACCTCTAAAGAAAGCAGCTATTTACTTATCAGCAATTCAAGATAAAGAGGGACTATGGAATGCAAGTATTGAAGAAACAACAATTGCTTTGAGGGCATTGATAGGTTTGCAAAAAATAGCTGAACAAGAAGCTACAGTTTAAGCTTGAAAATTACCTTTATATTTACCTTTTTTTTATTTCATTCAATGACTAAACTTGAAAAGAATGTCTACATAGCTTGTTCCATGATTAAAGCAAATCAGTTAGACTTCTCTTTGTTGGATTTTTTAATAGATTTTGTTGAAGAACAAGGATATCATCCTTTTGTACCTGGGAAGATGGAGGATGCTTCATCAAAGGTTGTTTTTGAGAGAGATATGAATTGGCTAAAGGATTCTACTAAGATTATAGCTGATGTCAATGAACCATCTCATGGAGTAGGGATGGAAATAATGTATGCCTATAAGCATGAAATACCTGTAATATGTTTGTTGAATGAAAAGAACAAACCACTTTCTAGAATGGTAGAAGGAAGTCCAAATACAGTTATTGTAGCCTATAATTCCAAAAATGACTTGGAAGAAAAACTCAAGAATTTTAAATTGGATAAAACTAATGTTCACTTCTGTTCTAAGTGTAATGAAAGCACAATTCATTTGAAGAATAACTGCTTAATATGTTGAAAATGGCAGACCCAAGGCGATTTGAACGCCTGCCACAGGATCCAGAGTCCCGTATCCTTCCGCTAGACGATGGGTCTATTTTGTTTGTCGAGTAGGGTAAAGTAATAGTAAATTAAAAGTTTTGGTAGACGGCCCTAACCATTAAAGAGAGTAATTATAAATGTATAAGAAATCAAATAGATGAGGAATTATCAGTATGAGAAGAATTTTAGTAACTGGAAGTAGTAGAGGATTGGGGTTAGAATTTGTAAAACAGCTATTAGAAAAAGGAAATCAAATTATTGCATGTAATAGAAATCCACTCAAATACACAGACCTTCTAGAATTAAAAAATAAATTTGAGGATAAACTAATTCTCATTGATTTGGATGTATCAAGTAAAGATTCTATAGATAATGCCTTCACAATGATTTCTAAAGAAGTAGATGGTTTGGACATTCTAATTAATAATGCAGGTATTCGTTTTGGTGGGGAAAAATACTGTGATGAATTAGGAAAATTGCACAAAGAAGATTTCTGTAATATCTTCTCTGTAAACACTGTTGCGCCTGTATTAATGGTGGAAAAGTTTTTACCATTAATCAAAAATGGAAGAAATCCTATTATTGTTAACATTTCATCTACTAGTGGAAGTATAGGTAGAAGAAGTCGTAAAGGAGGAGGATACAGCTATAGTGCAAGTAAGGCAGCATTAAACATGATAACAAAGGCTCTTTCTGTTGATTTAGAAGAAGATACTATAACAGTAATTTCAATTCATCCAGGATGGGTAAAAACATCTATGGAATACACAGAGAATGCTCCTTTAACAACATATGAATCAATTAAAGGGATGAAAAGAGTAATAGAAGGACTAAGTGTCAAAGACTCAGGTAAATTCTTTGATTGGGAAGGAAACGAATTACCTTGGTAGAAATAATTCAGTTGAAAAAAAGGATATGGTAGCCCTGAGAAGATTCGAACTTCCGTCTGTAAGCCTAAACCTACAATGCTTGGCCACTACACTACAGGGCTATAATTTTAACTAATTCTCTTCTTTTAAGTACAGATTTTAAATCCTTCCTTTTGAACCTATATAACATAAATATTTGCTTTTAGAAAAGAGGTTAAAAAAAATTTGGTAGTCCCTGGTCTCTGAAATGTATTCCACCACATTCTATCTTCTTTATCGAAGAACATTGACTAATTATGATTCATCGAAGCTTTAAACTAAAAATTCTGTGAAAACTTTAAATATTTCTCCTAGCTATTGTACAATATAACACAAATTATAATTTTAAAAGGATGTGAAAATATGAAAGGATATAAAAATAATCACAATAAGATTATAGCAATTATACTTTTGGTAATTATTTTCACTTTCATGACATCACAAGGGATGGAAGCTTCACTTAAACCTTCACTAAAACAAAATATCAATGTAGAAAGTAGCTACACTGAAACTATGTGGCTACCAATAGAAGTAATATCTACTGAAAGTAATGGGGTCTCAGGTTGTTCATCTATTGCAGTGGATTCAGATGGTAATGTTCATGTAGCTTGGTCAGATAACACTAACTATACAAACTGTGGTACAGATGCAGATATTTTTTATAAGTTCTGGAATGCAACAAGTAAGAGTTGGAATGCTACAGAAGTGGTTTCAACCGAAAGTACAGAAGATTCTGAAATGCCTTCTCTAGCTGTTGATGGAAAGGGGAATGTACATATAGTTTGGTATGACTTGACAGATTATGCAGATTCAGGTTCAGAAGAAGACATTTTCTATAAATTCTGGAATGCAACAAGTAAGAGTTGGAATGTGACTGAAGTAGTATCCACAGAAAGTAATGGGTACTCATTATATCCTTCTCTGACTGTAGATGAAACTGGTAATGTTCATGTAGCTTGGTTGGACAACACTAACTATACAAACTGTGGTACAGATGCAGATATTTTTTATAAGTTCTGGAATACAACAAGTAAAAGTTGGAATGCAACTGAAGTGGTATCCACTGAGAGTACATTGGCTTCAAGATATCCTACTATTGCAATTAGCACTTCAGGGGATGTACATATCGCATGGGAAGATATGACAAACTACGAATTTTGTGGGACAGATAAAGACGTCTTCTATAAACACTGGAATGCAACAAGTGAAAATTGGTCTATAACTGAAGTGGTTTCTACATATACACATACTCCTTCAGAAACACCTACTATTGATATTGATGCTTTAGGTACTGTTCACGTAGCGTGGAGTGATAGACTAAATATTAATGAAGCTGGAGATGATTATGACATTTGGTACAAACAAAGAACTGCTGCTACTCCTTCATGGACTACTCCAAAGACTGTGTCAACCGAGAGTACTGATTCCTCGACGAATCCTTCTCTGACTGTGGATATCTTAGGTGATGTCCACGTAGCGTGGAATGATTATACTGATTATGCTGGAGCTGGAGGTAACTGGGACATTTTTTATAAATTCTGGAATTCTACAAGTTCAATTTGGAATACAACTGAAGTGGTTTCAACTGTAAGTACAGATGGAGCTGTCTTTCCTGCTGTTACTGGAAGTGATGAAGGGAACATCCACATTGTATGGCATGATTGGACCAATTATACCAACTCTGGAACAGATTCTGATATTTTCTATAGAAAACTTCTGAGATTACCTTATCCTGTGTTAGATGACATTTCACCCCAAATTAGTCTAAATGGTAATATTACTCTTAATTGGAATTTAGTTCCAAATACGGAGAAATATTATGTTTACCGTTCCCACACTCCAATTGTATCTTTTGCAGGTTTAAGTCCTATAGCAACACTAGATATCAATAACACCTATGATGATCACTTTTTAGCTAATGGAACTTACTACTATATTGTGGTTGCGTCCAATTCCTATTTAAATCGATCATCTAATGAAGTAAGTGTTAATGTAATTCTACTTCCCTCCCCTGTATTAGAGGACATCTTACCTAATCCTAGTACGACTGGGGAAATTGCTCTTAATTGGAATTCAGTTATAAACGTTGAAAGATATTATATCTACCGATCGCAAACCCCCATCGTTTCTGTTACAGGTTTAACACCTATTGCTGCTGTTATCATTGATACATTCTATACTGATACTTTAACAAATAACGGTACATATTACTACCTTGTAGTTGCTTCAAATCAGTATCAGAACGTTTCATCCAATGAGGTATGGGTAATCGTGGAACTCCCTCCAATAATACCAGAGCTTCCCTTACAATCGTTTTTTGCCATGATTGGATTAATAACACTAGTACCAATATTTAGAATTTTTAAAAGGAAGAAAAAGAATGAATAATTCTCTTATCTTTCTCCTTTTTTTACCTCAGAAAAAAAATATCTTCACCTACAATGCATGTAACAAGTTATAATAGTTATATAATTTTTAATTAGTGAAAAAAAGAATTGGTAGTCCCTGGGAGATTTGAACTCCCGGCGCCAGATTCAAAGTCTGGAATGTTTCCAGGCTACACCAAGGGACTTTGAAAGATGTCAAATTTCTTTGACAACCGTTCATTTCTTGTTTCGATTTTAAATTTTTCTAATGCTCTGCTTATTTCTTAGCCCATGAATCTCTCAAAGTAATTATTCTGTTTAAGACCAATTTTTCTTTTGTTGAATCGACTAAGTCTATAACAAAATACCCATTTCTTTCAAATTGGAACCTTGATCCTGGTTCTTTATCCTTTAGGAATGGTTCCACACATGATTTCAGTATATTTATAGAATCGGGATTGATATAATCTTTGAACTCTTTTCCTTCTTCAGTATCCATCGGATTCTCCTTAGTATACATTCTATCATATAATCTTACTTCAACTTCTAGTGCAAAATCTGCAGATAGCCAATGAATTGTTCCTTGAACTTTCCTTCCATCTGGAGATTCTCCTCCTTTTGTTTTTTGATCATAGGTACAATGAATTTCAACAATATCTCCTGTTTCTTCATCTTTAATTGCTTTCTCACATTTTATGAAGTAAGCATATTTTAATCTGACTTCTTTTCCTGGTGAAAGTCGATAATAATCTTCTGGAGGATTTTCCATGAAGTCATCTCGTTCAATGTAGAGATTTCTAGTAAATTTAACCTTTCGAGAACCCATTTCTTTGTCAGAAGGATGATTTGGTACTGTGAAATCTTCTTCTATATCATCAGGATAATTTGTTATAACAAGTTTGATTGGATTTATTACACCCATTACTCTTGGGCATCTTTTATCCAAATCTTCTCTTATATAATGTTCAAAGATAGACATATCAATGAGTTTTTCACGTTTGGTGAAATTAATAGCCAAAGAGAAGTTGCGTACTGCTTCTGGTGTATATCCTCTTCTTCTCATACCTGCTATAGTAAGCATTCGAGGGTCATCCCATCCATTAACATAACCTTCCTCTACTAACATCCTTAGTCTTCTTTTACTAAGGACCATATAGGAAAGATTCATTTTTGCAAATTCGATTTGCTGGGAATGGAAAATAGGATTACCATCTTCATCTTCTAATTGATCAATATACCAATCATATAGTGGTCTATGAACCTCAAATTCGAGAGTACATATCGAATGAGTAATTCCTTCAATTGAATCCTCTAAACCGTGAGCCCAATCATACATAGGATAAATACACCATTTGTCACCAGTATTGTGATGACTAGCATGAAGAATTCTGTACACAATTGGGTCTCTCATTAGCATATTAGGATGAGTCATATCTATTTTTGCTCGAAGAACCTTTTCGCCATCCTTGAAATCGCCATTTTTCATTCTCTCAAAAAGATCTAAATTCTCTTCAATTGATCTATTTCGGTATGGACTTTCTATACCGTGTTCAGTAATGGTTCCTCTCATTTTACGTATTTCTTCAACACTAGAATCATCTACAAATGCTGATCCTTTCCTTACTAATTGAACTGCGTACTCGTAAAGTTGGTCAAAGTAATCAGAAGCAAAGAGGAGCCTATCTTCATAATCTACTCCTAACCATAAAACATCATTGATTATAGAATCAACAAACTCTTCCTCCTCTGTGAGTGGGTTTGTATCATCAAATCTAAGGTTGAATTTACCTCCATATTCTACAGCAAAGTTATAGTTTCGATTAATAGAATATGCATGACCAACATGAAGCCGTCCATTGGGTTCTGGAGGGAATCGAGTATGAACCTTTCCTCCAAATCTTCCGGTTCGGTTATGTTCTTCAATGATCTCTCGTATGAAATCAGCTTCTTCCTGAACTATTTCTTCCTTCTTATGGAGAAGTTCTGGATATTTTTCTTGTGCGAGTTGTTGTATTTCTTCAGGCTTTAACGAATTAATATAATCAATCTTCTTTTCCAATATTTCTCTGATGCTGTCTGCATCCTTTCTTAATTCAGGATTAGCTTTAAAGACCCTACCCATTACAGGACCTAAAACTGCTTTCCCGTGTTCTAAAGCATTTTCAACAGTATGTTTTTCGCACAATCTTTCTACTGATGTCATAGTGTGTTTTTTGACGCATAGAGAGTAATAAATTTTTAGTATACTGTTTTTTTTTAAAAAAATGAGAAAAAAGAATTTTCACAAAAGTTTATTTGCACCCAATCTATATTTTGTATTGATTCAAATGAGCAAACTTCCTAATGATGTTTACTGCTTCCACTGTGGTTTTAAATTTGATAAGAGTGATCCTGAGGGTTATGAAGCATGTCCTGATTGTGGTAAGGGTTTCTCTGATTTAAACGAAGAAGCTCAATATGCAGTAAAAATGGTAATGAAATCTATGATTGAACATTTCAGGTAAGTTAATTCTTACCCGAAGAGAAGAACTTCTAGAAATCCGTAAAGATTGTTCAATACTATTAGAATAACAATACCAGCCAGTATAAGCGATGTCATAGCTATTTGTATAATGTATAATTTGCTAATTTTTCTATATTGTCTTACTGAAAAAGTTCCTCCCCTGACAAAGGATTGTGATGTCCAGAATATTAACGCACAGGATGCATATATTGAGATAATGTTCAAAACTAGTAATAACAATGATCCTGAAGCCATCCTTATTGTTGCACTACTTGCAAGTAGAACGCCTACATTTGCTGCTGGAGGGCATAAAGAAGCTGCAACAGCAACACCAATAATAGCAGTATTTTCTCCCCTGACAATGAAAACTCCTGCAGCTAAACCACTGGCTATTGCAACTACGATATCTCCTGTATTTGGTAAAATCCTAACGGCTATTTGTGTATCGGGATTTGAAGGTGGAACTTGGTTTAAAATTATTGAAGGATCAGAACTATTATAGATTAGACCCACAATTACACCAAAACCTATTATGAATGCAATACCTAGTATTTCAGTAACTATAGCTCTCTTTGAATAGATATTCTTAGGTGTCATAGTTCCAATAACTGCTAAAGCAATGGGCCCTAACAGAGGAGCTATGATCATACTTGCAATCACAATTATGACATTGTTATAAATAAGTCCAAATGAAGCTAGTGCTCCTGCAAGTAATATCAATCCTAAATAGGTTGGATTTATTAAAGCTAAACCTTTGATATTTGCAATCATTTCATCGATACTTATCCCACTTCCTCGAGCTTTTGATTCCTTCTTATCTGAAGAAATCTCAAAAGCGACAGGAGATACTGTAATGCGACCAAAAACGGTACCAACTCCCAATCCTTTTAGTTCCTCTAAAAGTGTAGAAGTATGTTGATTTTCTAAAGTAGTGTTTATTGTTACTACATTCTCGAATATTATAATATTGAATACTAATCCAAGCTTCTCCTCCAATTCTTTAACTAGCTCTAGTTTTTCGGAGGGGATGATAACCTTTACTTCTTTCATAGAAAAACCTATACAATTCTCTAATTATGACAAATATCCTTTGTTATAAAAATTGTTCCTCAAAAAATCTAAATATGGATAAAAATCGACGAACTGACATAACCCCCAAAGTTCAGTTCTCTGAACAAACAGAATGGCAATAATTTCAATTTATTTTCCGTGATTGAATTTTCCATTATTGAATTTGAACATTGCATATTTCAGCTTCTTTTCCTCATCATCAATGAACTTTGGATATTTAATCAAGATTTTGTCTAATTCTCTATTTAAATTCTTCAGGTCTTTATCCATTTTATAGAGAATGCCATTCATTTCTTCCACAAGATTCTCTGGTTGCATGATAATAAAATAGTGGGACTTTTTTATAGAATAGGTAAGATAAGGGCATTACCCTCGTAATACAATATAGAACTTATTCTTCTCTATGACCAGTAATTGTAGTTCGTACATCTGGTGAAAGACATTCAGGACATATAGTTTTTGTTATGAAAATTCCATCAATTTGTTCCTTTAAGGTCTTTTTCTCTTCATTGTTGAAACGAGTTCCACAATTATTACAGATAAATGCATCTGGTCTATTTACTGACATATAATCACTAGTAAGAATATAATACTATCAAAATATAACTTTTACTCTACATAGAGAAAAAAAAAAAGCAGCAAAATCGCATGTTTTAACTGTCATCCCTTTTCCCCCTTCC
>JAUWEG010000188.1 GCA_030608385.1 Candidatus Heimdallarchaeota archaeon | reverse complement strand
AGAAATCTTGCTTATGCTATGTCTGAGTTAGACCGTTTATCTTCACAACTAGGTATTCCACGAAGTGTGAACGAAACCGCTGCAAATATTTATCGAAAAGCCATCGAGAAAAGGTTAATCCGTGGTCGTTCCATTGAGGCTATGATTGGCGCAACTGCATATGCAGGAGCTCGTATTCGTCGTGTTCCACGAACACTAGATGAAATAGCTCGTCATTCAAGAATATCTAAAAAAGAACTTGGACGATGCTATCGATTAATAATTCGAGAATTAAACATTAAAATCCCCCTAGCTAATCCAACTGACTATATTGTTCGTTTTGCTGCAGAACTGAGATTAAGTGGTAGAACTGCACGTAAAGCTGTTGAACTACTTAACAGAGCAAAAGAACATAACTTGACAGCTGGGAAAGATCCAACAGGTCTAGCAGCAGCTTCAATTTATATTGCTGGGATTACTGAAGGAGAGAGAAGAACTCAGAGAGAAATCGCTGAGACTGCAACTGTAACTGAAGTTACCGTACGTAATCGTTACAAAGAGTTAGTACGTAAACTCAAAATCGAAGTTACTATTTAACTTCCTCTTCTTTTTCTTTTATTTTTCAAGTTTAACTAAATAGTCTTTTTTTGACCTTGTTTCAACTTGAGAAGATAAGAAACTCCAAGACACTCCTGTTATGAATAAACAGATAATTGAGAGAATTTGAAGGGGCGGAAAAAACTCTATGGGATTACCTAGACTCTGAAAAACAAATTCAATTATTTCGAAAATTGGATAAAGTAATGCAAATAAAAGCAATCCCAATTTTATTTTTTTATGTAAATCAGTATGTAAGAAAGTTATAACTACTAACAATCCAAATGAAAGGATATTTGGTATATATGATAAAGACATGGTCAAATTGAAGTATCCCCAGGTTAAAGAATACTGAATAATGAAAATGAGCTGCCAGAGAAATAATGCAGTAATTATCAATGTAATTCCAACAAATATATACTTCAGCGTTCTCATCCATTTTTTACCGTATTTTACAGTTAGAAGGGTTATGGAAAACAGAAGTAATATAATCGATATGAATAATAATTCTATTCCATATTCGAAAATATTTGACCCTAGCCAAGGATGTAATGAGAAATCAAGCCACATGAGAATTTTAGCAATTCCTAATACTATTATCGTTGATGACAAGAAAGTTAGTGTATTAGTCTTCAATTCACCAAAACTTGAGATTATGTATAAGATGCTTATTGCGAATATAATTGCAAATATTTCAAAAAGAATCCCCCAATAATCTGAATAAAGTGAAAGTGAATCTCTATGGATTGAAAAAATTTTTACAATGAAGAAAGGTGTTATAACTGCGGAAATAAGGATCTTCTTTAACCTATTATATTCATCTAACACTAAAAATACCAATGTAATAAGAAATACAAGTGATGTTATTAAAGCAATAGTAGCAAATATTTCATATCCTAATGTAAAGATAAAAAGTGACAATTCCTTGAAAACTAGAATGTCTCCATAAATTGCTAATATAGAGTAAACTGTGTTAATTAAAATGATTGATAAACTGATTATCTGGACTTTCCTTCTTTCTCTCACATCATCTATTTTCATAACTTGTAATAAGAAGAAAAATCCTAAGAGAACAAATAGTAATGGTAAAAATGCTTCCTTGAAAACAGTATGAAAAATAACCATTACAATAAGAGGCCAAAAACTAACAGCCCCATATATTACAAATATGTTAATGATTATTCCATAAACAGATTTAACTATGAAAGCACTAATAGCTACAAATAGCAGAATTTGTAAAATAGACATGGAAATGTTATATTTTCTCATCTGAATCTCAGGAAACTCTCTCTTATAACTAAGTTATAGCTAATTATAACCTTTTTTCTTTATTGAAGTTTTCACTTTTTCCAAAGAATTTAATAATCTATTTTCTTTTGAGGGCTTTAGATAATAATGGCTGAAGATAGATTGATGGATAAAATCATAGATGTTTGCAAAAGAAGAGGATTTGTTAACCCTACAGCTGAAATATATGGTGGAGCTGGTGGATTCTTTGATTATGGTCCATTAGGCACATTAATGCGTCAGAAAATAATTGAACTTTGGAGACAAAGTTTTGTTTTAGATGAAGACAAAGTCTTCGAAATTTCAGGCTCAACTCTCTTACCTGAATCTGTTTTTCAAGCTTCAGGACATCTTGAATCTTTTGATGATCCCTTAGTTCAATGTGCTAAATGCAATTCCATGTATAGAGCTGATGATATCATAAAAAGGAATACTGGAGAATCTGCTGAAGGATTGCCGATTGCTGAATTGGATAAGAAAATCAAAGAAAATGAGATTAAATGTCCAAACTGCAAAGGAGAATTAGGTAATACAAGACAATTCAATTTAATGTTTAAGACTGAAATAGGGTCTACCGGTGGAATTAATGGTTATTTACGACCCGAAACAGCTCAGAATATTTTCATCAATTTCAAAAGATTAGCTGGTTTCATGAGGAATAAACTCCCTTTTGGTATAGCTCAGTTTGGATCTTCCTTCAGAAACGAAATCTCACCTAGAAGTTTCCTTATCCGAGGAAGAGAATTCGAACAAATGGAAATAGAAATGTTTTACGACCCAGAAAAAGAAAATGAGCATCCACGATGGGAAGAAGTTGCAGATATAGACATAAATATTGTCACACGAGATATGCAAGAAAAAGGATGGAAAAAACCTTTGACTATGACAGCAGAAGAAGCTGTTAATAAAAAACATGTACCTAATCAATATTTGGCTTATTATCTGGCATTAGAAACTGAAATGCTTCTAGTATTAGGCATAAAAGCTGAAGATTTCTGGTTCAGACACATGCAAGATCATGAAGCTCCTCATTATTCAGCAGGAAATTACGATCTTGAAGTAAATCTTTCAATCGGTCATATGGAAATAGTTGGGAATGCACTCAGAACAGATTATGATTTAAGAAAACATGCTAAAGCTTCAAAATCGAATTATGAGATAGTTGTGGATGAGAAAAAGATTCTTCCTCATGTTTGTGAACCTTCATTGGGAGTGGGAAGAATACTATATACTGTTCTAGAAAAATGTTACAGAGAAGATGATAGAGGTTGGACATGGTTCCAATTTCCTCCAACTGTCGCACCTTTAGAAGTAGCTGTTTTTCCACTTATGAAGAAAGATGGACTTGCTGAATTTGCTCATGATGTTCATACCGAACTAAAAGAAGCAGGTTACTTATCATTCTACGATGAAAGTGGTAAAATCGGTAAGCGATATGCTAGAGCTGATGAGGTTGGAATACCATTCTGTGTTACAATAGACTATGATTCACTCAAAGAGTATTCTGTTACTATAAGAGATAGAGATACTATGGACCAAATCAAACTACCTTTAGAGGATTTAGAAGTTGCTCTAGGAGAATTGATGGAAGGAGATTCAGATTTCCAAGAATTCATTGATTTCGCAAATGAAAAATAGTCTGAACAGAAAAGATTAAGAATGAATTAAGGAAGTGAAAAACGATGACTAAATATATTTGCCAAAGATGTAAGAATGAGATAACACCTAGCGAATTAAGATTATTACCTGGGGTTAAATGTCCTAAATGTTCAAATCGAATTTTAACAAAACAACGCTCCCTTATTGCAAAACCAGTAAAAGCTAGATAGGACTCTTCTTGTTTTTATTTTATCAATTTTGTTTTATCAACACATTGAAGTTAACTCTTTTCTGAATCAGTCTTAGAAAGGAATTGCTGCTATAAAAATACCATAAATAAGGCCTGATAATGCTGCTGCAACAGGGAAAGTTATGATCCAACTTATAACCATCTTTCTGAATGATTTTTTATCTGGACGTTCTCCTTTAACCATTCCTGCTCCAATAATAGCGAAGATAAGAACATGACTCCCTGAGATAGGAAATCCAAAAATGGTTGCTAGAAAAATAACACTGCTAGTTGCAAGCTCAATACTAAAAGCATCAGAAGGTTTTATTGCTATTAAATTGTTACCAACATTTTTGATTACGTTTTTTCCTATAACTACTAACCCTAGAGCAATCATAGCTCCTACAGCCATAACTAAGTAGATTGGATTTATACCTGTTGCAGTAAATTTTGTGAATATATCTGAAGTTAAACCTACTCCTGGTT
>JAUWEG010000067.1 GCA_030608385.1 Candidatus Heimdallarchaeota archaeon | reverse complement strand
TTTTCAGTTCTTCTCTAAACCTTGGAAGCCACCATAAAAATCGTTTCAATTTTGTTTCGTTTTTGGGTGGAACCGCATAGTCACCAATTGTTCGTCTAACCTTGTATTCAAAATCTTGAACAGATATTGAACCAGTTTTGTTTGTATCCATAACGCTGAGAAGACGTTGTTCTTCAGCTTTCAATACATCTTGGTCTACTTTACTATGATCAATATTACTGACGAATTTTACTGCTTCTTCTGCTGCCACTTCACCAAAAACAAATGCTCCCGTTAGATGTTGTAATGGAACACAAGCAACATCTCCTGCTGCATAGAGTCCTTTGAGGGTAGTTTCTGCTTTTTCATTAACTACGACACCTGTTAATCCATGACCACCACAAAGTTGGTATTCTGTTTCTCCCAATTCAATGAGACCTTCTCTAAAGTCAACTCCTCGATTTTTCCAGAATTTTTTCTGAATCGGTCGTTCTGTTGTGAATAGTATTCGTTCAATTTCTTGTATTCGTTCCTCAGGAAGGTGACTCATCTTAATGAAGATTGGTCCTCTACCTTCTCGAAGTTCCTTCAACATAGTTTGAGTGGAGAGATACTCTAGTTCAATCGTTTCTCCAAGAGCATTAACTACTTCTGCTCCACGTGTAAGAGTGATATATAATAGTGGACAGTTGAGGTCTTTTATGAGTGGTGAACAATTGGTGAATTCAAAACCTGTTAACTGTGCTCCTGCTCGATAAGCTAAGGAATACCCATCACCTGCATTTCCTGGATAATCGAATGTTCCATAAAGATATCCTGAATTTGGAAGCGAAAATCTGGCACAACCACCATTTGCAAGAATAGTTGCTTTTGCTTTGCAAACCACAAATTCACCTGTTCTGATGTTAAATCCCATAGCTCCATTTACTTTCCCTTCATCCACCAGAAGACTTGTGACTATTGTTCGATTGACTACACGTACTCCAGCTTCTTTGACTTTCTCAGCTAAGACAAGTTTCAGTTCAGGAGAATCCATTTCCAATAGAAATTTCCCTTTTGCATGAACTTGCAAAGAGATGTATTTATCTTCATCATCTTTGGGGAAACGAATACCCCAATTCTCAAGACGTTTAAGTATGGAGTAACTTCTCTCAGCCATAACATAACTAGGTTTGTAATCTAAAATTCCTTCAGTAGCTATACGTGCTGAATTAATATATAATTCAGGAGTAGTAATGCCTGGTTGGACAACAATATTCAGAGCATCCATCCCCATAGCAATGGAACCACTTCGATTAATCTCTCCCTTCTCAATAACAGTTACATCAATCTCTGGATTTTGTTCCTTTGCAATAATCGCTGCCATACTCCCTGCACTTCCACCGCCAATGACAAGAATGTCTGTTTCCAAATCCATTTTTTACCCAACTGAGTTTTTTATCCAAAATAAAGGATATATTGTATATCGATATAAGAGGAAGGTTGAAAGATATAAATTTTGTCTGTAAAATTAGTAAATGATTTGTGATGTTGACATAGTAATAATTTGACATTTTCCTTAAACATTTATAAATTTAAGTCACAAGTTGAAGCAAACAATTAAGTATTTAGGGTGCCTTAATCATTTTATAATGTCAAAAAAACACATTTACTATTTATCATTTGTTCTGATTATAAGTCTCCTGATTTTTCAACCATTAAGATCTGAAGGTGTGAAATCAAACGTTATTGATTCTCATATCTCTTCTTCTTGTACAATTTTCACAGCAACTATAGGTGATAAAGTTCTTTTTGGAAATAATGAGGATTACAAGTTGAATAATGCTTATAGATGGTATGTTCCTGCACAGAATGTCTCGACAACTTATTTTGGAGATAAAGAGATCTATGGAGCGGTTTTCTTTGGATTTGATAACAATGATTACCCTGATGTTGATACATGGGAACAAGGAGGAATGAATGAATATGGTTTGTGTTTTGATGCTAATGGACTTCCAGATGTTCAGCTGAATCTAGATGTGGGTTCATCGTACCCCTATACTTCGCATGCTCTTGCTCAGGTTTTATGGGATTGTAGAGATGTTGGGGATGTAATTGCTTGGTTTCAAAATCATAAATGGGATGGTTATTTGGGGGGACAATTCCATTATGCAGATAGTTTTGGAGATGCTGTAGTAGTTAGCGTTAATGCTACAGGCCAATGGGTTTTTACTTCAATTAATTCTACTTTTCTTGTTTCAACTAACTTCAATCTAGATGATGTTGATCATGGATATTACCCATGCTCAAGATATGATACAGCTACCCAAATGCTTGGAGAAATAAGTACTGAAGAAGATTTTAATGTTTCTCAATGTGCAAATATACTTTATGCAGTCCATCAGGAGGGAACGTATGCTACTAAATATAGTAACATCTGTGATCCTGTTAATCTTGAATTTTACTTTAACTCTGGTGATACGTTCTCCATTAGTGAAAAATTCAATCTAACTGACAAACTTGCTGAAACGGGATCTTATGAACAAAAAAGCAGTTTCTTTGGAGTAACAGGTGTGCATGGAGGAGATGTTTTAGTAAAAACTGAGCAGATAGATATTCTATTTGAAACCAATACAAACTCTACTTCTGAAACTGCTGGAATAACTCTACTTATCAGTATTTTAGGTATGTCATTGAGTGTTTTAGTATATGATATACTTAGAAGAAGGAAGAAATAATAAGGAAACCAACTATTAATCCTTGAAAGTGGAAGTATTTTTCTCCTTATGCCTGTTAAACATTATTAGCAGACAGATTTATTAGATACTTCCTCATAATCATAGAATATGCATACGCACAAGCTACTGAGTCAAATGAATTTCACAATAATCTTTTTCAAGATAACAATGAGTATGGACTACAATTAGATTTGCACTGTTTCTACATCAATGTTCATCATAATGCTTTCATAGACAATGGCGGTTCTTCCTCCCAAGCCTATGATGATGGATGGAGGAATAATTTCTATGACACAGATTTACTTGAAGGCAACTACTGGGAGTGACTTCGTTTCAGGTACTTACTCAATAGATGGTATGGGTGGAAACGATGACCTATATCCATTAGGATCTATTCCTGAGATTTCAGAATTTCTTAAAACTAGTTCTATTACTATACTCATACTACTGTTTTCATCTATCGCAGTAATTAGCATTTTCCGTAAGAAGTAAACTCTACTTCTTTTTCTTTTTCTGATATAAATTTGATTTCGTTTTTTTTGCTAATTACACTTAAATAATTGGATATTCAGAGAAAAGTATCGATCATATGAATAACATACAAATTCAAACTCAAATGTTAGATGAACATTTAGATGTTCAAGAGCTAGCACATTTAACATTCGAACTATGGAAAACAATAAACCCTGAAAACAATGCTACTATTGAAGGAATAGTAAATTGGATAAGAAATCTTGTTTTTGATGAAGTTCCTGTTATAGTGAAGGCTTACAAAGTGGAGAAATTAGTCGGATGGATTCTTCTCTTTGTACATGATTCCAAAAAGTTAGAGGTTAATCCGTGGGCACTAGGGGGTCATCCCCATATTCTTCCAGAAGAACCTAAAAGATCGGAAATTGTACAACTCTTACTTAAAGAATGTATAAACTACGCATTACAAAATGATCACACAAGGATAGAATTATGTTACGAGAAAATGGATTCTATTGAGAAATATCTCGTTGATCCTTCTGTATATCCAAAGTGTAATCTTATGGAGGAAGATGAAATTGTTTTCATGTCTCTTGATTTAGCAGATCAAAAACTTCCTGAAGCAGAATTTCCTAAAGGAATAGAAACTATTCTCTTGAAAAATGCTGCAGATAATGACCTGTATACTTGTTTCTACGATTCCTTTAGCGAAAGTGGGGACAGGAATTTTCTTTCTGAAACCGACGAAGAACGAAAAGAATATTTCGTAGAACATTTTGATAAGGAAGACGAGATGATAGATGATGCTTCAATAGTGCTTGTTGAAGGAACCAAATTCTTAGGTTTTACTCTCGTTAAACCTACCCATGGTGAAGGTAATGGTCATTTGTGGATCATGGGTGTTATTCCAGAATATAGAGGACGCCAGCTTGGATCTAAATTACTAAACCACGCGATTGTTACTCTCAAGAAACAAGGATACAAAACTATGAGTCTTGTTGTAGACAGCGCTAACGAGGTTGCTCTAAAGTTATATGAAAAATACCATTTTGTTCATGGATGGAAACGTATAACTCATGCTTGGAAGAAAGGGCATTTTGCAGTTTAATGTTTATTTGTTAAATCGTTATGCAATTTTGAATACTTCATCCCCTGGGCGAACTCTTTCTGGTGTTTTAATACCAACCTGGTGACCTTTCTTCACTGTTTCTACCTCTTCTCCTTCTATTTGCATTGATGTTACTTTCATTGTAAAATCAGTTGTAGCACCCTGAAAATGTAGTTCATCTCCAATGTTTATCTCTCCCTCTACTTCTAAAGCAGCAACACTAGGTTGTACATAGAATTTGAATACAGAACCGACCTTCTTTTGACTCATATCATCACCAATATCATATAAGTTGTAATGTTTCTTAAAGCTTTTTGGGAAAAAATCTTGCTCTCTCAATTATCTTCTTACAGAAGATTTATAACTGTCTCATCGATGAGACATATTGCTGTTGGAAAACTTGTCTTGTGTGAGACATATTAAAATTGAGGTAGAAATATGAAAATCAAATTTAACCTAAAAAAAGGTATTAATCATGTTTTCATACCAGTGTATGTAAACGATAAAGGACCCTATAATTTCACTTTGGATACTGGAGCTCAAGCTACTACTTTATCTTCAACTTTGACTGAAGAATTGGGCTTGGAAACAAATGAAATCATAGGAGACAAATATGAACCTTTAAAGAAAAAACGAAATTTGAAGCGAACTGAAGCTAACTTAAGGATAGGTACAGAAGATCTTATAACAGATGAAGTTTGGACGATGGATCTTGGTTTTTCAACTAAAACAAGTGGTAAAAAAATAATTCAAACAGTAGAAGCAGATGGTAAGAAGGTGATACGTGCTGAGCATACTAATATCCAAAAGGTGATGAAAACCACTGAATCTGGTGAAAAGGTTATTCATACCACTGATGGTATAATTGGTTATACAACGCTAAAGAACTACATACTTTCTGTTAATTATAGTACTAAAATCATGCAGTTAATAAGAAAAGATCAAGAATTCACAAATGTAAATCAAGATAAGATGCAGAAATTCGAATACATTGGTGACACTCATCTAGTTGGAATTCCTGTTTTGATAAATGGAGAAGGACCTTTTCCCTTTGTAGTTGACACTGGAGCTGGTGGTACTGCCATTTCTAAGAATCTAAATGAGAAAATGAATCTGCCTTTAAGTGATATAGTTGCTAAAGCTGTGGGTATTCATGGCGCACAGGAAACTCATATTGCAATTATAGACCATTTGACTGTTTCATCTACTACCTACGATGATATTTATGCAGTTATAATTGATGAAAGCATAATTGGTCCTAAAGCTAAGATAATTGAAAATGGTATTCTAGGTTACAATATATTTATAGAACACGAATTGATAATCGACTATCCAAACCAGACCTGTGCTATTATTTAACCATTGGGGGGTTTTTATCATGAGCACATTAAAATTAGAAAAACAAATTGCTAGAATACCTTTGCTAACTAAAATTATTAGCACTGAATCCTGCTTGATTCTTTACTCCTATTTAGCTCTTTATGGAAAAACAACTCCCGCAGAACTAAGGCAAAGAATTAATCTAAGCAAAGCAACAATTTTTCGAAGTTTAGCTCAGCTAACTGAAGCTGAGATAATAACCAGAGAAGTGAATAATCAGGTAACAGATAAACGATATAATGTGGAATATTATATCTCTGAAACTTTAGCAGACTTTAGTAAATTTTCTTTTTCAAAGGAATTACGAGAGTATGCAAAATCGCAAGAAAAATCAGTTATCCTTGAGGAATGGTTATCCCAATTAGAATTCCTTCCTTTAGTTCTTAATCAGCTCACCTCCCAATTAATGATTTCAACATTTGTCCCTCCATCCTCTACAGGTGCAAAAAAGACCAGAATTATTAAAACTCTCATTTTCAGATTAAAGGAAGAAGAAAATTACTCTGAATTCCATAAGAAATTGATAGATTTTGTAGAAGATGTAGATTCAAAACATTCAGAAAAGAAGAGGAACATGAAGGAACCAATGAAAAACCCGGTAGCATTTTCAGTTAGTGTTGTAGCATATAATGATGATTTAGAGATGGAATGTGAAAACATTGTTATCAAAGAAAAAAGACTGAAGAAATAATACTTACTATTTTCAGTCACATTAAGCTATCGTTTACTAAAATGTAGAAAAAATTGTCAACCCATCTTACATACTAGTGTTTGTCTCAATAATCTCTTTAGTGGGACTGATTTCAAAAAGAATCTTGAAGAAGAAATAATCTTTTTCTTCTCTTTTTAATCAATGAAAATAGAATTATCTCAATAAATAAATGCAACTTTAGTGATTTAGTTCAGTGCTTTCTTTTTACGAGAGTAAACTATACTTGATTTGCTCAATTAATTTTTATATGAGCTAGAATAAGCTAATATTTATGATTGATTTAAAGAATCTTGTCAAGAACAATTATTCGGAACTCATTTTGTTTAGTATAATTTTCTTATTCTTCTTTCAAATGCTTTCAGATTTAGGTGAACGAATTTACAATTATGCTCTACTTGGATTGGAACCAACATTGCATATTCTCGCATTGTTATTCTTGTTTTCCTCTATAGCTCTGCTCTTCTTTAGAAAAGCAATATCTGATAAGATTTTGTTTATTGTGGGAGAGTTAATCATTGTATCAAGATTAATTGAACCATTACTCAAAGGAGAAGCTTTACTCATATTAGCTGGAATTTCTGTTAGTTGTTTCCTTATTTTCTTTCCTGCATTATTCACAAGAAGCAAGAACAGAGAACAACAAACTGGGATAATACTAGGAGTATCATTAGCAATTGCTGTAGCAATGTCAATTCTATTCAGAACTGTTAACTCTACAATAGATGTCTCAATATATAATTGGTTTCAGATAATTGGTTGGGTTCTAGGAATACTAGCTACACTTATGTTGATTGGAATGTTATTGCAAGGCGAAAAATCCGATCAGAAAAAAACAACTACTGAAGAAAGTCCAGCAAAATTCGGAAAAATTCTTCTTCTAGCTCTTGGTTTATCGAGTGTATTCATAGTCATATGGTTTACATTCATAAGTCCTACAGTGATTTCGAGATGGACAGAAGGTAACTATATTGGTATTATTGTTGGCGTCTTAGTAATGTTAACTTTGTTTATTGTAGGAATGATTTTGAAACCTGATCTAATGAACGCAATTAAATCGTGGATGCTTTGGGCATGGAATGGACTTTTCGCAGTCTCTCTAACATTGACTATAATGATACATCAAATTATACCCAATTATGGTTTATTCTTCCCTGATAATCCGGCAGCATACCCAATTGTTGCCATACCAACGACTTTGGCTCATCACATCCCTTTAGTCTTGATGATTCTACTTTCTCCTATAATTTACATAGATTTTATTCTTTTATCAAGAGAATTACTAAAAATAAAACCAAAGCCAGCAAAGGTAGGTGGAAGTTTTGCTTTAGGTGCAGGACTGTACATAGTAATTATGATCTTTATGCAAGTATTACCTAATGTCTGGGGATATCTTAGACCAATTAGTACTGGATTCAGAGATTTATACTGGTTAGCTTTCCTAATTCCAGGTTTATTCGTTACTTTATCTATCATCCTAGTCAAGAAAAATACTATGAAATTTGAAAAGACGGCTAGAGAACTTAAATCGAAATCCATAATTCTTACAATAATAGGGTTGATATTTCTAGGGACAGTGGTAGGAGCTCTTGTTACAAATCCTCATCCAGGCACACCAGATGAAGGGAAAACTTCTCTAATAATCATGACTTACAATATTAGGGAAGGTGTAAACAACTCTGGTGAAAAGAATTATGATGGACAATTGGAACTGATAAGAAGTGTTGACCCTGATATTCTTGCTTTGCAGGAATGCGATCCTGCAAGAATTGGTGGAGGTAATTCAGATGTTGTTAGATATTTTGCGAATAAATTAAATATGTTTTCTTACAGGGGACCTAAAACGGTTGCAAACACCTATGGTACAGCTATTCTATCTAAGTATCCAATTACTAATGTTGCAGCTTTCTTTATGTTTAGTACACATCAACAGATAGGAACGACACAAGCACAGATTACATTTAATTCAACTCTTACATTCAATGTTTTCTCAAACCATCCTGCTGCAAAAACTCCAGAAGCAAAAGTTTACCAAATTGAAGAAATACTAAGTCGTACAGTAGGTCTAGAAAACGTTTTATTGATGGGAGATTTCAATTTTAGACCTTACTCAGAATCATATAACATAACTGTAGCTACATTAGAAGATTCTTGGGAGCAAAGATGGTTATCAGTAGCAGCAACTAGAATCGATCATATTTTCCTGAGTCCAGGAATGACTGTTCTTGATGCTGTATATATAGAAAAAGGTCATTCAGATCATCCTGCATATTGGATTGAAATTCAACTGTAATAGTTCTCTTTCAAACTTCTTTTCTTTTCTTCCTTCCTTCTCGAATATTTTGTACACATGTCAAAAAGAAAAAAGGAGTAGATTTAGATAATGCTTAGAGATATTAGTAAACTATTTCGAAATCTAAGTCAAACCAGACTCTGGAGGTATGCTATAATAGTAATTGTATCCCCAAAACACTAGTGTGTATTCTCCTATAGGTAATTCTTGGGGTTTGAACAATGCTCCGTCACTATAAGATTAAGATTTGTTGTATGCAGAATATTTTCTTAGTTTTATTACTCCTACTAGCATAATTATCAAAATGAAGATTAAAGTAAATGGTAAAAACAGAGTAGATTTTATATCTGGAATGCTATTTGGTAAGCCTTGATTCACTAGTTCTTGTATTTCTTCACTAGCTAGTTGTCTATCATAAATACAAATCTCATCTATTTTTCCTTGAAAATGGAGAAAGTTAGGACTCTTACTATCAGCTATCTTTCTATAACCAATGGTGAGTTGTTCTTGATTTCCAAAACTGTTCTTTTTTCCAAAATATCTCTGACACATATCCTAAAATCCTATGTGTTTATAATTTTACATCTTCTCAAGAATTGTTTTTTTGATTGTTTGTGTGAACTCAAATACACCTGGCTTGGTATGACAGTAGTCATAAGCCGGTACATCTATTATCTTACTGTTTTGTATTAACTCATGAACAATTCGAATTTCATCAGATTCATGATATTTATCATAAGGTGTTCTAATAATGAAGACAGGAATCTTCATTTTCTTAAAATCCTCTGTTGCATCCCAAATATGTAAATCTCTACAATGTTTCCATCTTCGCATATCAACGTTAGTTATCCTGTCATAGAAGACTTGTTTTTGAAACCCATTAGCTACCTTATTTCTCAAATATATTCTGGCAACCAGCTTTCCTAGAGTATTCATCACAAAAGCAGGAAAAAAGAAGAAGAAATTTAGTAATTTTCTTGGAGCACGTGGTTTTCGAGAAGGACCTGTCAAGAAACAACCTTTTGGTGTAATCATGTTTTGCCCTACCATGTGTGCAACATAACTTGCACCAATACTAGAACCAAAAAGAACTAATTTCTTTTCATCAAGCTTTAGAAATTTAATAGTTTCAGCAAAATCAAGAGCAATTCGATGAGTTGAACACTTACTACTTTTCATCAATTTATTAGATTTCTTATCTCTTGGATCAACAATAACTAAATTAAATTCTTGATGTAAGGCATCCCAAAAGTCACTCCAAGTGAAATATCCTGATGCAAAACCTTGAACAAAGAAAAAAACAGTATCAGATTTCGTTTTGTCACCTAACGAATACTGACAATAAATATCTTGACTATCAGACATTGGGATATAAACTTTGCTTGATTCTTTGAGAAAAACATTGTCCTGTGTTTCTTTTTCTACATGTGAATATCTTTTCATATACTTACTTACCATTCAGTCTATATGTGGAACCAAAGTAGCTTGAAAACTCTCTACTCCTGTAGATAACATTACACAAGGAGGAATTTCCCAATTCAAGACTTCTTCTATAGTTACTAATTTTCTAATTTCATTTTCATATTGACTTAGATATTTGGTATTAAATGCATCACTCAAGATTAGATCATATTTTACATCTTTGGTTAGCACTTCTGAAAATTTCTCAACAGCTTTCTGTATAGCTCCCTTAAAACCCTTACCAGCTCCACATCCTTGAGCTCCTTTTTCAAGTATTATTTCATATAAAGGTTTTAATTTTAGTATAGACGCCATAACACTTAGGGAAGCCTTTTTCTGTACTCTTCCTGTTTTGAAAAGTGTTTCGAAAGAAGGTGAAATTCCTACAGTAAAAGTTTGAGTTTTCATTTCATCTAAAATTGAAATGATTTCTTCAACATTTTTACCTAGTTTCACTAATTTAACAGCATTATAGACCAACGCTCCATGGCTAGTTGTGCTTAAACCACATTCATAGAGCGTTACTTTGATTTTATCACCAATTTTTTTGGCAGCAACTTTGGCAGAATTATATTGATTTGATATGGTGGGTGAAACACCTATGTAAATAATCTCATCATATTTGTCTTCAACTGCTTGAGTAAATATGTCAAGAGCTTCTTGAGGACTAGCCATAGTTGTTTTTGGATAAGGATCAAGTTTTGGAATAGAGTCAGCTAAATCCTTTCTATTTATCTCAGTTATCTCTTTCAAATCTTTACCTTCAAGCATAACTTTACTTTCGATAATACCAACATTTTCCTTTTCTGCAAGTTCCTTAAGAAAACCTGATGTTGAATCTGTAACAATTTTAATTGTCATAACATTAACATTTACTAGATTATTAAAAGTTTTTAGGAATTGGTTCTTCCACAAAAGTATAATCCTTTTTTTAATAAATTGAAATCTTATTGACTTTTAAGACACTTTCCATTGGAATTATTTCAAATAAATACATACTTGTAACTAAATAGTCAATTATTTGAGGAAAAATATATATCTCAGCAATTTAAGTTCCTCTGATATTATGAGTAGATCAGATTTAAAACCCAAACCAAAACTCGTTTTTTTTCTTAAGAATATTGGGCTGCTTTGGAAGCTTAAACGAGCTGATAGAAGAAGTGGAGAAAAGTTCGTTAATAGTAATGTAAAACTTCTGGAACCTCTTTATCCTCAATCTGAGGGTAATAAGGGACCCATGGAGGAAGGTATGATTTATGTCATGTTCAATTCTAAAGGAAAAGAAGACATTGATAAAATAGATACTGTTTTCAGATTTTTCTGGGTAGATGCTCCTGTTCTTCGTTTATCTGTCTTGGATTCGTTTATTGTTTCTGAAAAACTCCAAACTAGAAAATGGGATGAAGTATATCCAAAGGGAGTCTTGTTAAATAAAACCAAAGATCGATATCATCAGGAGGTTTCTGAACCTGAAGTAGACTTTCTAATAGATGGTATATGGGAAGATGGTTATTCCTTTGAGTTTAATGATAAAAAATTGGATATTACCGCAAAACTGAACTATACTCCAATTAACGACAAAGGAATCTTAGTCTACTATAATGGAAGAATGGCTATTACCCCCTCAATAGCACAGAAATTCTATGATAGTTTTGCTTTCAAAGTTACAGGAGAAATAGTTGTAGAAGGTAAGAAGATAGAACTCAACAATGGTCGTGGAATAATTGAGCATGGTACAGGTATTTTTTCTAGCTCACATATTTATGATTGGAGATGGCTAAATTTGCAATTTCCTGAAGGCGCTATTCATCTATTTTATCATTCTATAGATGTAGGGGAAGAAGGAATCTTTGAAGCTGGAGAAGGAGCTCTGGTTTTAGATGATGAATGGTTTCATTTTCAACCTTATGACTTCATTATAGAAGAAATTGGTTTTGCAGAGGATGAAAACCTACACACAAAAGTTCCGACAGCATGGAGAGTAACTGGAGGAAAGGATGCTTCTGGGAAAGATCTCTTAGAGTTGAAAGTTACCTCTACAGCAAAAATATCTTGGCTGGGAGTTCTTGGAAAAGAGAATCAGTACATAACTAATTATGTTCTAGAGGCAGAAGGGACTTGGAAAGGTAAAAGGATCAAAGGAAAGGGAACATTGGAGAATATGATGCATAGGATTATCGAGTAATTTGTTTGTTTTATTTTTATTAGATTGCTGAAACCTTAAATTTAAAACGAATCAAATAAGATAAAACAAATGAAAATCTACTCTTTGTTAAAACAAGCAGAAATATTTTATAATAGAATTAAACTCAAGAAAGTATGTCTGTAATTGTCTATAAAGTAAATTGGATAAGTGCGGGATATATTGATTCTTTGATAGGCGGTTTTCTACTAGTTATCCAGGGAATTCTCACAATTGCTTCAGATATAAGTGGAATAGTTGGTGAATTATCATTTTTATCATTTTCAGGAATTAGATGGTTAAATGGCTTAATAATGATTGTATTGGGCTTTCTAGTTTTACTATTAGTCTGGAGTTGGTTACAATTACAACTAAAGATGGGTACACCAATAAGAAATAGAATATTACTAGGAATTATTCTGCTAGTGTTGGGGTTAATTGCAGGGGGAGCAGGTGGAATTCTTGTTTTAGTTGGTGGAATTCTCTTTCTAATAGGTGGTATAAAAGAATGAAGTGTAATTAATTTTTTTCTATTCCCTCATAGAGTTTTCTTATGGTTTTTTCTATTGGTTTGACACACTCTTTGAGATCAAAACTATCGTCCTTTTCAAACTCACCCGCCAGAACAGGTTTAGTAATGAGTAGAGTTGTTGAATGACAATTTAATTCTCAAATCTAGACCCCCATTTTTTTTCAATAAACTTGATTCAGTCACTTCTTTCTATCAATAAATTTAGGGGATAAATTTAATGGTTTTTCGACTAATTCAAATCGTATATTTTTGAAAACTTCTCTTCATAATAATCGATTAAATATTTTGAAGAAACTTCCTCTCCTGTAACTTCTTTAACTAGAACGAATGGATAATAAATATTCCCTTTTTCTAGCACATTTTCTTTAAGCCAGTTTATCATAATTTTCAAGTTTCCTTTTTCCATCTCTTCTTGCCAATTTGGCAAATCTTTCTTAAATTTAGCAAATAACTGAGCACCAAAAATGTTTCCGAGTGTGTAATTTGGAAAATATCCCATTAATTCTCCTGACCAATGAATGTCTTGAAGTACTCCTTCAGCATCGTTTTTAACTTCATAACCTATTAGTTCTTTCATTTTCCTATTCCATATTTGAGGTAAATCCTTTGCTTCAATTTTTCCACTTAACAGTTCTCTTTCTAGTTCATAACGTAAAATTATATGTAAATTGTAAGTTAGTTCATCAGCTTCAGTTCTTACAGCTGAACGTTGGACATTGTTAACTGCTAGAATAAGATCATCCAGAGAAACATCCGCAAAAGTGTCTTCTGTTAATTCCTTGAATCTCTTAAAGTATGATTTCCAAAATTCAGGGCTCCTTCCAATAAAATTCTCGTAGAATCTTGCAACACCTTCATGCATACCTTCAGAACAATACGTTCCCACAGGTTGATAGATGCTCTCTTTCCTGATATTCTGTTCATAACTCCCATGCCCTCCTTCATGGATTGTGCTCATAATTGCACTAAGGACTTCTTTTTCTAAGTATTTTGTTGTTATCCTAACATCATCATATGTCCCAGTTGTAAAAGGATGAACATATTCATCTAATCTTCCT
>JAUWEG010000190.1 GCA_030608385.1 Candidatus Heimdallarchaeota archaeon | reverse complement strand
TTCCACAGGAAATAAAGTCTATACCTTTCAATAAGGTCTCATATCTAGTAAGGTGGGTTGTTGGACTCAACACTTGCATTATAATGAAAAATGCTTGCAAAAAGGTAATATAGTTCCCCAGATGAATAAGATAGATACTTATGGAATGGTATTATGTTTTAACTATAATACTTGGTTCATTTATATTAGCAATCTTATCCCTTATTGTTTGGTATATGCAATACATTACTCCAATTCCTACAGGGAAAATTTCAGATAAAATAGCTGTAGTTAGAACTGGGATCGTAAACTGCTTCATTTATAGTAAAGGTTCAAAAAAGATCATGGTAGATACTGGAACATTAGTTAAAAAAGTGAAAAAAGGATTTTCGATGGTCAAAATCGATCCTCAATCAATTAGTCATGTATTTCTTACACACAGTGATCCTGATCACATAGGCGGACTTTCCCTGTTCAGTCATGCAAAACTGTATTTAGGTGAAAAATCTAAAGTTACGAATCCTGAAAAATATCACTTTCTGGATGATGGTGAAATAATTGACATTGATGGAATTAAAGTACATGCAATTAGCACTCCTGGTCACCGTTTAGGACACACTGCTTACATAATTGATGAAGAATTCCTGTTCACTGGTGATGCTCTTAGGTTGAAGAAAGGAGAAGTAAAACCTTTTCTCAGAATTATTAGTTCTGATTTTGAAAAACAAAAAAGAACCATTGAAATGCTTGCTGAACTTGATAACATATCGATCTTATTTACAGCTCATAATGGTTTTACAACTAACTTCGACAAAGCTATTGAAAAGTGGAAAAGGATAAAACGGAAAGATTAAGTTTATCTTTCTACTGAAATTTTTATTTCTCAGTAAGTTTACCTATTTCTTCTGCCCATTTTACCATATCTTCTTCTTTCCAATTGAAAAGTCTAAACTCTTCTGTCTTACCTTTCCTTATCCATCCCCCAAAAACAGCTGTTGAGGTAGGTTCAACATTAGCATTTTTCTTCACTACATTATCTAGAAAACGTTTTTTGTGTTTTTTGTACTTATCCATTTCACCTTTTTCTAAAGCTGCGTAGGTTAATGCAGCTGAGGAGATAAAGACAAATAATTTCTTTCCTCTAAAGTCATTCTTTAAGAAATTCTTAGCTCGTTTTGTCCAGCTAAACTTAGCTATACTTGTACCAACAATTACATTATCAAAATTTGATAAATCAACATTTTCTGTTTCACTAGAAAGTTTTACAAGTTCTACTTCATGGGTGAACTTCTCTTTGAGTACTTTTGCGATAACTTCAGAAGATTTATGTGTTGCACCATATCTAGTTCCAAATGCGATTAATGTTTTGCTCATTTTTAACACCTTGAATAATAAAAATATGGCTTACTAGGTATTTAAGAATATACTTTCCAAGAAAGACAAATAACTCTTATAAAGGTTAAAAGACTGAATATCATATGTTAAAAATACTTATCTTGAATGGAAGTCCTCGTAAGAAAGGGAATACTTTCTTTCTAATTCAAGAATTATCTAAGATAATAATTCAAAATGGACATGATGTAGAAATTCTTCATCTTAATGATTATGACATAAAACCCTGTCAAGGTTGCTTTTGGTGTTACAAGGATTTTCCTTTGAAGTGTGTTCAAAATGATGTTATGAATGGACTCTATTCTTCTGTTTTAGACTCAGATATAATTGTTTTTGCTTCTCCCATTTATTGGTTTAATTATTCTGCTCAATTGAAGCTGTTTATTGATAGATTAGTGGCTTTACATATTCCAGGAGGGCATTCTCTTAACGGACACAAGTTTGCCAGCATTTTCGTATATGGCGACACAAATGCTCAAGGATCTGGGGTTTTTACTGCGATTGAATCAATCGATCACATGATTAGATATTTCAAAGGAGAAAATTTGGGAGTAGTTCACGGAACAGGGGGAGATAACTTAATCGTCTCTGATAATCCTGAAATAATGAATGATTTGAAAGATCTTGCAGAAAAAATATGTTCATCATGATTTGGTAGTAGTTATTCTTACAAAAAAAATCAAAGTATGGAAGAAAAAAAGAAAAGGAAGTTGTTTTGCTTGGTATTTTCTATTCTATAGATGGATTGTAAATGTCCCTTCAATAAGAGTCATTCCACCTGCTGCAGGTGTAAAAGTAGCCTTCATAAAGATACTATACTCACCTAGCGTTCCATGAGATGTTGCTTCTCCAGAAATTTTTCCATCAATACGTACCATAACCGATACACCGGAGAATTCTAAATCAAATCCATAAAATTGATCATCTATCATCCATGTTCCCACAAAAGAGTTTGTTCCAATAGCATGCCCGATTCCGGTAACTGGATCAATGTTCATTCTCTTAATTCCTGCATGAAGTACTCCATCTATATCCCCAAATACAACAAATGGAAACATAGCATCATCCCAGTGGACGACTCCATCATCAGAAACCCAAACTGTTGGAGGAACAAAAACACCTGCTGGTGGAAACATATATTCTAGTGCTGTAAAGTCTATTTTAGTTACTTTTGCTTGAGTTGTCGAACTTCCCAAAGCGACCATTCCCAGTAGCAATACTACCATCAATGGGAGAATTTTTTTGCTTTTCATTTCTTTCGCCTTTCCAATAAACTTCAAGAGTTTATCTAATATTCAATCACTACATAAATATATAAGTATTTCTTAGGACATAATGTTTTTCTTGTCTTTTTGCGTAGAATGCAGACTCCTAACCTCAAATGAAATTGAACAAATAAATTATGTAATGCAGAACAAAGTAAAGAATCTATGATCTTTCGTCTTCTAAAATGAATGAATAATCCTCTGGTGGTTCTTTTTTCTTGATTTTCCTTATTTCTTTTACATATTTGAGGAATTTCGAAAATCTTTCTATTGTAAGATTATCAGTACCACTCTCCCAATCTGTAGTTGTCATTGTTTCTCTTATTTGATTAATAAGAATGGTAAGTTCTTCAGCTGGTAGTTCGGATGCTAGTTTTCTAGCTGAAGTTATATCTGCTGAATCAACTCCTGGTATGTCATACCTACTAGGATCTTTTTCCCATGCTTCGAATGATGCTGCTATTTCTTCTGTAGAAAGCAAATCGATAATTCTATCAACAGTAAAAGGAACAATTTCAATGAATTTTTCAAAAGCTTTAGCATACTTCTTTGAATATTCTATATTAGAATGAAAATAGTTATCTGTTGGAAAGAGCTGGAAAATACTCTTTATCTGGAAGATTCCAGTTTGAAATTCTATTTGCAAAAATTGTGCTCTTTCAGAATCATCTGAAAAAGGTATTAATCTTAAGTCCTGTAATTTTTCCTTAATGGATAGTTTCCATACTTTAACTATTGATTTAAGCTGGAAAGCTCCATAAATATCATCGTTCTCATTCTGTAGATGAATAATAGGTAGTTTTCTTCTTGTTGCTCCACTATAGATTTTTCGAAAACTAGGTGAATCAATCTCACTTCCTTCTAAACGATGGTCAGTAGAAACAAATCTGATCTCATCGTTGCAATCCATAATGTCCCATTGCACTCCCTCTAAAATGTTTATCAACTGAATCGAAACATCACTACTATCCTCTAAACAAAGAATATTTTCGAGGATGAAACGCAGATAATTTTCCGACTCATTGTTCATAAAATACACTACTGTTCTCTTTTTTTAAATCTAACTGCTAATAATCACTATTTTTGTTCTATTTCTTCGAATAAAGACATATGACCAAGTAACCATTCAAGGTACTTTCTAGAATTATATTCTTTAGGCATTTTCTTATAGTGACTATAAATTCTATTAGACATCACTGCTGCTTTTCTCATCTTTAGCATTAGTTTCATTCTTTTTATCCCCTTGAAAAAGGTCAAAAACATCTTTAATAGACTTATTTTTTTATATTTTCCGTGAATTATGAGCTCTAAATCATTCTTTGTCACAATTCCCTTATTTAGAAGGAAAGAAAATTCTTCTTCACTAAACAGAAGAGCATGTCTTTTCATCATATCTAGTGCTGCATGATCCCTTCCTCTCTCT
>JAUWEG010000199.1 GCA_030608385.1 Candidatus Heimdallarchaeota archaeon | reverse complement strand
AAAAAGAAGAGAAAAAATATATTTCGTAGTTTTCTTAGTGGAATGGGAATGGGTTTAATTCACCTTCTAGAATCATTTAGTTCTTTTATAAGTAACACTATTTCTTATGGAAGAATGCTTGCAATGCTCATTGCTCATGCGGTTTTCCTGAGTGTTATTAATGCATTAGCTGAGCAAGTTGGATTTATTCTCTTTAAAATACTAATTTTAGTAATTGGTAATATCTTTGTACTAGTTCTTGAAGGCTTATTAGTTTTTGTTCAAACTTTAAGATTACATTTTTATGAATTCTTCAGTAAATTCTATGAAGGAAGTGGAATTCAACATAAACCAGTTTTTGTTTTCAATAAAGAAATGGATTTGAGTAAATATGGCAATTGAAGGATATGTATTAGGAATAATTGGAATCGCAGGAACTATGCTAACAATTTTGGGTGCTGGTATTCCGCTAGCTAAGGGAGTTCAAGCAGCTGCTGCAGCAGTTGCAGAAAAGCAGAGATTAAATATTTTCATATTGATCTATTTAGCTTTAGCGGAGGCCTTAGCTATATATGGGCTTTTAATAGCATTTGTAATGTATACGAAGATTCAACCTTACCTTGATGGTACTTTACAATTAGCAGATTTTAGTCTAACTTACGGTTGGATTTACATTGCAGCTATGTTCATTATGGTTGTATCTAATCTAGGAGCAGCAATTACACTGGCAAAAGGAGAGCCAGCAGCTATTGGTTCAATAACAGCAAATTCAGAAGTGTTCACACCAAATCTGATTTATCTAGGTCTTGGTGAGGCTTTAGCAATTTATGGTCTACTAATTGCATTCATACTCCTAAATATCGTTGTTTGACGATGTTCATCTAAACAAGGCTTACAATTAATTCCCTGGTTTTTTCAACAGGGAACTTATACTCCTTGAGATATAACAATTTATTCAAATCCTGAATCTGAGCTTCGTATTGTTTAAGATAACAGAGGATACTTAAAAGCCCAAAGTCACTATAGTAAACCTTTCTTATAAATTCTAATTCTCTCGCTCTCAAAGCAATCTCTATGTGTAAAAACATTTTATCTTTCTCATATCGCTCTATACCTTCAGTTAGTTTAGTTTGATTTAAGGATTTGAGAATTTCTAAATCAATGTTTAAACTTCGTTCATCAGCAAGGGACACAATCTGTCGTCTGAATGGTATATCTTTTGGTAATGTGATTAACTCTAAAGCATCCTTTACATCAACATTTACAAAATCAGCCTTTAGTATAACCAAAAGAACACTTGTAATCAGCTCTTGATGAACAAAGCTTAATGCACCGCTTCTTTGATTTCTAGGAAGTTTTTGAGCTTTTTCTAACATCAAATTCAAATAGTGGACATTTAAAGCAAACTCAAGCGGCCAGATATCTCCCACTTTGCTATAAAGTATTTCAGATGTTTCGATTACTTTCTTATACTCTGTTAGTTTTATTCTTTCAAGAAAAACGCCTAAATCTTCACTCTGGAGAAGCTTTGCTATAAAAGAAGTTCTCCCAAGCATCTCTTGAGCTCGTAAATTAATTACATCTCTTAAATTGACTTGAGCTTTTGAGTAGAGGTATCTAATAATCCTCTGAAGATTCATTACCTCGAATTTAATCATATATGCTTCAAGAAATTCTTTTCCCCATTTAGGCATGTTTTGAAGTATGAAATCATATTGGTCTAATAATTGTCTTGTTAGAATACGCTCTATCTCATGAGATTGATAAGATGGCTTTAACCTAAGAATCTCACCTATTTCAAAAGAAGTCAAATGATTTATGAAGGCTTCATAAGGTTTATTTATTAAGTTTTCAAAGTCTTCAGTAGAGAGAAGTTTAGCATGTTGCCCTCTTACATAACTAGTGAGAAAAGATATGTCAGGTGAGATATTTGCCATCAAAAGAACAAGAGATTATAGAACAAATAAAGATTGCTGAACGACAAGCAGACCAAATTGTATCAGAAGCTAACACTGAATCATCTTTTCTAATTGAAAAAGCTCAAAGTGATAGAGTAAGAAGGTTGGAACAGGCAAAACATGAAGCGAGAGAGATACTCAAAAAGAAAATAGAGGAAGCGAGAGATACAAAACAATTCGAACGGTTAATAACCAAAGCTGAAAAGGAATCTGCAGAATTAATAGATGCGAATAAGGATAAAATTTCAAAAGCAGCCAAAGAAGTTGCAGAATTCATACTAAACATCAATTCATAGTTTCCTTTTATTCATCAACTAGTTCAAAATCATCAGTCTCATCCAATTCTATTTCTTCAAATTCAATCTCTTCTATCTCTTCTGACAATTCTCCTTTTAAATCTTCTAGGTGGTCTTCTACCATTTCTATGAGTTCTGATATTTCATCCACAATAAATGGAGTACTTAACTCTCCTTCATCTGAATAGCCCCAGGTTACTCCATAACAGGGAATTTTTAACATCTCAGAAACATAAACATCATTGGGTAAATCACCAACAAAAATTCCTCTAGCGATTGCATCTGGATCGAAATTGTGAACAATTAACTCAAATTTGTCATCTCCAGCTAAGAGCTGGTCAAAAGGATTATCTTCACCAAAAAGTTTCTCCATCAAGATATTAGCAGCAGTTTCATCCTCCATAAGTGGATTCTGTGTAACCAAAATGAGTGAGATATTTTCATCTAATTCTTTGATCTTTAACAAAGTTTCTTGTATTTCAGGATATAATTCAACTATTTCCATAAATTTTTTTTTCTGTAGAGAGGCCAATTTGTTTTTCTTAATCAAGAGTTTAATAGGATTTACTGGATATTTGAAAAACATAGACATACTTTGTCCTTTTCTGGATGCATCTTTGTACATCTGTTTGATTTTGGTACTAGGAAAATCTTTTCCTAAAGCTTCTTTGAAAACTTGACGAGTTACTTCTAGAGTATCAACTAAAGTTCCTCCAAAATCGAAAAAAATAGGAATAGAGTCGCTCATGGTCTTTAAATTTACTATCCCCTTTTAAATAAAAAGGTAAAAGAGAAAAATCTATCTCTTGAATCTCCTTTTCTTTGACCTTTGTGTTTCTCTATGTCTAGATTTAAGCCCAAGTTGTAATGTTCTACCAGCAAGAATGAGACCAGCGATTGCACCGAAAATCCCAAAATATAATAGGATACTCTGAACAGCTAAATAAATACCTGCTAATCCTACAGCTGCAAAAATAGTAGTTAGAAATCCAACTTGTATCCAGTAGGATGTTTCGCGGGGTACATCGGTTAGGACAGTCCTACCTGTTGCTCCATCTAATGTAGCATTATGTTTCTTTCCTGCTGCTTCAAATTCAATGAAATAAAATGGAATGTGTAACAAATAAACACCTTTTATTTCTGGTTGATCTCTAACTTCAAGAATTTGAGCTAATTCTTTGAGCATTAATCCTTTATGGATTTCTCTCATCGAGTGTGTAGCTTCATTCTTAGCTTGATCTAAATCGAAAATACTAGGAACTACGTCTGCTTTAACTTTCTCCGCCTCGAGTGCTTGGAAGTACCTTTTACCTCTTGT
>JAUWEG010000140.1 GCA_030608385.1 Candidatus Heimdallarchaeota archaeon | reverse complement strand
GGTTTTGGGATTTTTAACTTCTATAAACATCTCTGACACGGTATGAGCTATATCTAAATAAAACTATTCTTTTTAACGATGTTACTTAAAACTGAAAAATAAAAGAAAAATAAAAAAGAAGGAAAAAATTTATGCTTTGTGTGAAAACGATTTTGATACTTCAGCAAACTCTAATGTAAAATCATAACTGGTTCCAACGTTAAATGCTCCAACTATGTATATCATATCGGAATCTTCTGCTTCTATCACCACATAAATCATACTACTTCCTGCTGGCGTATCAAGAAGTTGTACTCCTGTTAAACCAGTGACCATTACTCCCGTAATGTTAAGTGACCCACCTACAGCATCCACTTTAACTTCTATAGATCTATTTACTCCATCAACATCATTTGATCCTGGTGTAATAAAGAGATTTGCTTCACTGTTGGGTTGTAACATCGGAATTACTACTAAAAACACTATAGCTGCTGCTGCTGTAACTAGTGCAATCAGCAAAACTGTTGCGATTACTGGAGATACTCCTCGTTTCTTCATTTTTTTATTCACCCTTGATTAATATTAATCAAATCAAAATAGCCAAATATTACTTAAAAAAGTAGCGGTTGTTTTAACGCACTGGAATTATGCATTAGCAGAATTACTCAATTTTGCAGATTAACAATTATTTATATTGGAGTATGTCCTTTGTTAAACGGAACAAATGGATACTATCACTAATATCATATTCAGGTCATTGACCACAATTTATGAAGGAACGATTAGTGGTAGCGCTTTGCATCCGAACATGTATTTTCTTGAAAATAACAAATTGAATACTTATTATGGTTTCAATCTTCAAGACGTTATTCCAACAAGATTAATTACACGTATTTATGAAGAAGGAAAGCACATCTTTACTGATTTACTTTGGTTAGTAGATGACTCAAAAACAACAGGAAAAGGGCATATATCTTTTACAGAAAAATCCAACAAAATTTCAGTAGAAGGAGAGCCAAAAGAATATATCAAACTATTTGAGAATGATGCTACCATAACCGCTTGTTATGGGGATCTCCTCATACTACCTAATTATCTAGACCTGGTTCTAACTGGATCTAGAGAATGGTCTCCAGCTAAAATCCAATCTATAACTAAATTAAACATACCAAACATTCCCACAAACTTGTACAGTTTCTCAAGAACTATCTTAGAAGCAAAAAAAATTAAAGATGAAGATTATCAAGAACTTGTACTAGATAGTTACTTAGCTCTAATTGATTTAGTACACAGGTCACTTGAATTACTTTCTAAATATACTCAGAAGGAGAACGGTGAAATTATTTTTTGTGTTAGATGTGGTCAAGACCTTCCTTCAAACTCATTTTACTGTCCAATATGTGGAAGTAAACAAAATTAGGTTTAATGAAAATTAAGTGTGATAAAGTATTTCTGCTCGTTCGATTAATTCTAAAGTATCAGTTTGATTTGCTAAATCTCTTGCATTTGGGGAGAAATTATTAGCTACTATGAACCCACCACTCAAGTTCGACCTTTGAACTAAACGCTCAATATGAATAATTTTATCTGTTCCGACGCTTCTTTTCCAGTCTAAAACCCAAACGCCTACTAGTAATTCCTTTATTATTATCAAAAAATCTATTGCATGTTTGGAAGGTCCTGTAACAACTGATAATTCGTGAGAAAGAGTTCCGAAACTCTTTAGATATTCAAGTGACAGTTCAATCAGCGGTTTACTTCGGTCGTAATTCATTGACCACAGCATTCTACTGTCTATTAAAATATTTGTATGAAAATCCTCTTATTCTTAATTAGATTTCAATTTCAAGATTTTTGTCGTTACATTGGATAATCCATTTACCCTTTGTTTTAAGGATTAAAGAAATACTTTTTCTGAAATTCTTAACAACTTGAGCTGCCATAAGACTAGGATCTCTTTTTCCATAAATTTTGATTGACACTACTTGTTTTGTTTCATCTATTGAAACTTGTTCTCTAAACATTTCCCAAGCTGGATCTGGTAGATACCCCTCAATTTCTAAAAGAAATTCACTACCTACTTCTGGTGGAGTATGGATCAATATCCTCGTGATTGGAACAAGTCTTTGACTATGCTTCATCAGTCCTTACCTTGAAAACTACTTAATAAACCTTGAGAACAGATAAAGACTTCAAAAGCAAATTTTTATAATATCCTTTGAATCAATAAACATAATGTCTTCCTCTGATGATAAAACACTAAAGGACAAGGCAAGTACATTTGTTAAAAAATTTGTCAGTGATATTGATGCCAAAGAAGTAGCTGTTCTCATCATATTTGGTTTGATAATTTTTATAATTTTTAAAATGATGTTTGGAGGAATTTTTGGCGTATCTTTAGTAGTTATAGAAAATGGTCCTCACTCAAGTATGTGGCCAACTTACGATCAAGGTGATATGTTTCTCATCTATAAGTGCTCCCCAGAAAAAATTGAACTTGGGGATGTAATTGTTTATGTTTCAGATACTCCAATGAGTAGAGGAACTCTGATTATTCATCGTGTGATTAATATAACTAAAGAAGACATAGGGAATGGATTAGAGTACTTTTTCAGGGTTAGTGGAGATAATCCAAACTCAAACAATTATGCGGATAGTTACGATGGATTAACATCTCTTATTCCATATGAAGCAGTTGTAGGTAAAACAGTGCTTCTAATAAGAAAAATTGGTTATCTTAGATTGTGGTTAGCTGATAACGCAGCTGTAAGGTATATTCTTCTGGCAGCTGTCATTCTATTAGGTGCTTATCTGATTTTATCTCCTGATAAGAAAAAGGAAGAAGAAGAAGTTGCTTCAGAGAAATTTGATGAAATGCAACAGAAAGAGAAGAAAGAATTCAAAGTAAGAATCAAAGAATATTTTGTTAATAAATGGAAGAACACAAAGAAATGGTTTATAGAGTTATTTACAGTTAAAAAACAAAGAATAAAACTAATTATCTTCTGTTCAATTATCTTATCACTTGTAATCTTCATTCCTGTTATTGATAATTCAATCAGAACTCATGGAATAACAACTGGAATTGATGATATTTCTCTCCTTTCCTCCGATTACTATCCTTTGGAAGATATGGTTTATGTTCCATTTACAATCTATTTCAAACATGATGGTTCATGGAATCAAGTACTCAAATGTTTTACAACTGAGGGTATTCAAAATGGAACAGTTCTAGCTACATCAGTTTGGTTGTCATTCTATCAAGTTGAAGGAGATAGAACGATAGGTGGATCCTTGGTGTTTGTGGAAAGTGAATTCAACAGCAGTCTTGCTTTAACAATAAAGATAACTTATACAATAAAAAATAGGTTTGGACCGGATCTTATCGATCTAGAGTATGAAGAAACTTTTCTTCCTCCAATCCCATAAGAAAAATAAGAAGTAAATGAGAATCACAGATTCTCTTTTATTCGTAATGGAATTTCACTTGAGGTTTTCACTGTTGTAATTCCTGCTTCACTTAAGATACGCATTTTTTCTTTAGCTGTTCCTGATTTTCCATGAATTATGGCACCAGCATGACCCATCTGTTTACCAGGTGGTGCAGTCTGTCCAGCAATAAATGCATATACGGGTTTGGTTATCTCCTTTTTGACTAAATCTGCTGCTTGTTGTTCTCCTGTTCCGCCTATTTCCCCAACAAGTATGATCTGTTTGGTTTGAGGATCGTTTTCAAACAATGTCAAACATTCATTAAAGCCAATACCTTTTATTGGATCTCCGCCTAATCCTACACAAGTCGATTGACCAAAACCATTTACAGTCAGATTTTGTATAATTTCGTATGTGAGAGTACCACTCCTACTCACAATACCAACATTTCCTTTAGCGCAGATTTTTCCAGGGATGATACCAATTTTACTTGCTTCTGGAGTAATTAATCCTGGGCAATTTGGCCCCACCATTACTACATCATTATCTAGCGCCTTTTGCCTTATTCTTGCTGAATCTTGAACTGGAACTCCTTCAGTTATAACTGTAAGTAGATTTATTCCAGCATCTATTGCTTCCATTGCCGCAGAATAAGTAAATCTTGCAGGAATAAAAATAATAGAAGCAGTTGCCTGTGTTGCTTCAACAGCTTCTTTCATGCTGTCAAAAACTGGCACACCTAAATGCTCTTGACCCCCTTTACCTGGAGTAACACCTGCTACAACTTTAGTACCATAACCAATCATAGATTTTGCATGGAATGTTCCTTGTTTTCCAGTGATCCCTTGCACAATAACTTTAATGTTTTCGTCTAACAGAATTGCCATTTTAATTTCCTCCTTTAACAAGCTCTATAATTTTTCTAGCAGCGGGTTCCATCTCGCCATATGCTTTTATTCCATTTTCCTCTAAAATACTAATACCTTTTTTGTCATTGGTTCCTACTAATCTAATTACTATTGGAACTTCTATCTCAAATTTCTTTGAAGCATTGATGATTCCTTGAGCTACATCATCACATCTAGTGATTCCTGCAAAGAAGTTTACGAAAATCCCCTTGATATTTTGCCTTGAAAGAATTTCTAAAGATTTCTCAATTTTTATTTCATCAGCTCCTCCTCCTACATCTAGGAAATTAGCAGGAGAACTACCAAAGAATTCCAACAAATCACAGGTCGCCATTGAAAGACCTGCTCCTCCAGCGATAATTCCAATGTCTCCATCGAGTTGAACATAGCTTATACCTGCTTGATCTGCTTCAAACTCTAACTCCGTGTGTCTATCTCTTTGGGATTTTAAAGATGCAATATTTGCTTGTCTAAAATCTGAATTGCCATCTATTACCACTTTAGAATCTGCTGCAATTATCTTCTTATCGGGTGTTAATATTAATGGGTTGATTTCAACCAGAGTAAGATCTCTTTGCTTAGCCATGTTGACCATGTTTGTCATTAAGTTGGTAAAAGAAGTTAGTGTTTTTGCTTCAAAACCAAGATTCTTACCTAAATCTATAAACAGATATGAAAAAGGATCATCCCAAATCGAAAGAGATTCCTTGAAAATATCCTCTGGATAGTGTTCAGCAACTTCTTCAATATCTACTCCTCCACGAGAACTAGCAATAATTAGATACTTTCCAGATTCATTGTCTAACATCACAGCAAGATAATATTCTTTTTCGATTTCCAAAGGTTCCTCCAACATAACTATTTCAACAGGTTTACCTCTGTGGTCTCTGCCTAAGATACTTTGAATATATTCCTCAGCTTCAGCACTTGAGACTTTTTTTATCAATCCCGCTTTGCCTCTTCCCCCTGAAAGAGCTTGTGCTTTAGCCATCATAACATCACTACCAATTTCCTCAACAAACTGACTAATACTGCTGGAATCAGTATATGCTCTGAATCGAGGAACTGGTATTTTGTTTTCTTTAAAAAGTTGTTTTCCTTCAATTTCATAAAGCATTGGCATACTGTTGAAAACTGGCATCAATGTCTTTTTAAGGTCTTTGAAGTAAGCATACGAAGAAGAAATAATTGTTTTAGTTCAAGCTATATGTTTGAAATCTTCTACTATGTCATGCCCTCCTGAAGTGAAATAAAGATAAATATGATATTTAGTACCAACAATGAAACTACCAACAATATACATCATATCAGCAGCATTTTCCTCAATAACAGTACCTATCACACTACTTCCTGATGGAGTATCAAGAGCTTGAACACCTAAACCCTCTACATATACTTCTGTTATATTCAATGGTCCATTCATAGCATCAATCCTAATTTCTATAAATCTGCTTCCACCACCACCATCTGTTGATCCAGGTGTGATGATAAGAATAGCTACAGGTGTTGGTTGTTGATTAGCTAACCTATCATGAATTGCTGGTTGAATCACAAACACGCCTAGTAGTGTCAATACTGTCCCTGATAGAATGATGAGAATTATTACCAAAAGAGTTGTTTGGGTTGTTTGGGTTTTAGACATAAAAACGAGATTTGACTTAATCTATATAAATATAATCTATAAGAAATATTGGAAAAAGAAGATAAAAATTTATTATTTTACCATCTCTACTCTTTTGGTTCTGGGATATGAAAGTACCCATTTCTTTCCACAATCAGCACAGCTTAATCGCAAGTCAACTTTTTTTGAAGTTTTAGAAGCCATTTTTGTTTGAGTGACAGGTCTCTTACTATATTTACCGAGATTACCATACCCTCTCCTTCTAAGCTTCTCTTTTCTTGCAGTCGCTGACATGCCTGATTTTCTTCTGGCAGATTTCTCC
>JAUWEG010000060.1 GCA_030608385.1 Candidatus Heimdallarchaeota archaeon | reverse complement strand
ACATAGTTTCTTCGTTTTGAAATTTTGACCCAATCGCCGCATATATGATGCATGGCTGATGAAAATAATTCTTGATCTTCACCCAATAGACCATAAATTGCCTTATTTGCTGAAATTCTTGTTGCTTTATCAGGGTGTGAGAGCAAACTATTAGCTTCTCCATAAGCAAGTTGCTTCATTTCCCCTTCAACTTCTACATCAAACATTCTTGTGTTCAGCCATTTTGATTGAAGATCTTGCCAACCAACTACCCCATGCTGATCCTTGTCAATTATTATTTGTTCTTCAATTTCTGATAGTTTATGAGGAAACGAACGGATAATATTTTCAAGATAATGCTTGTAATTCTCAAATCTTGAATCCTTTACAATTGATTGGTTCTCATAAACATACTTTCCTACATCAATTTCTAAGAAAGCCAATTTCTTTCTTATTTTAGCAGAAAATTCTTGAGCTCTGTTATTCAGTTTTCTAAATTCAGATGCAGTCATATTCCCTGAAAAGGATAATCTAGCATATTGACTTATTTCAAAAAGATCAGCATAAAACTTTTCTTGATCTTGTATTAGTTCAAGTAAATCCTCAAACCTAAAATCAGGAAAGATTATTTTTTCTTTATATTTTGTAACAAATTCTTCAGATCTTTTTTCCACATCTGTTATTGCTTCATTTATTTGGGGGTCATCAGGTCCCTTAAAAATCTCTGATAAGTCCCAAGAGATGTCTTTCTCTGACATTATTATCAAGCTTAGAAAGAAAAACTAATGTATAAAACTTGTCTAATATACAGAAAACGTTCTTACATTACTTAATGTAATAATTTTTATCTTCGTAGATGAAACCAAGAATATTTTCTCCAACCTGTTTATTCGGTGGTAGGCGTTCTAAGTTATCATCAAAGTTTTCGTAGTTATCTAGAGCCATTATAACAGCACTTTTACCATCAGATGAGACAAACAAATATTCTCTTTGAACAACAGATTCAGTTAATTGCTTTCCTCTATTTTCTATTCTTTTCCTATCGAATTTTCTCTGTTCATGATTGTCTAGTGATTCTATTTTCATTTGTGCATCTGTAATTTGCTTAACTACCCACATTTTATTCTCAAACTCAAGTATATCTTCTAGAGAATATTCTGGCAGCCTAACCAGGTAAGTATTTGTGTAAACATCTACACCATCTCTAGTCTTTGTTTTGAGCTCATAAGCAACACTCAGTCTGCCAGCTGTGGCATTTTTTATTTCACGTGCTATAGTTTCAGCAAGATATTTTGTACTTACTTTGCATGTTAATCCATCATTGTCAGTTTCTAAATCCATGATATAGGACATCTTGGCATCTATGTAACGTTCCATCAATTGATTCACGATGTTCTCAATATTCTCTTGCTCTATTTCAGTCAGTTTACGCTTTTCTCCTCGAACTTGTAAAATTGCTTCAAAGTACCCTGCTTTGTGTTTTGAGCATAAATCACAGCTAGTTCTAATCAGCTTAATTAGTGTTTGAAAACTTTTTTCGAACTCACTGAATTCCTCATAAGGTTTAGCTCTAATTGTTGTTCTTATTTCAAATGTTTTAACACCATAATTCATAATTTTAGTTTCTTCGATATCATCTTCGAATTCGTAACTGTAGGCTATATCAGTAGAGATGTTCTCCAAAATCTTTCTTTCAACCATTTCTCTAATAATTGCTTCTAAACCCTCTTCCTTCCAAGTATCCACCACTGGTCCCTGAATTCTTATGGATCGACAGAGAGGACATATTTCAACACTGATTTTCTTCTGTACCGCAATTTCTAAAGGGTTCTCTTTTTTGAAACATTTTTCGCAAAGATTCTCTAAAAATGGACCTTCTTTAGTCCCACAAACTGCACAGAAACGACCACTTTGCGAAATTTTACTCACCTTTCTATATTCTTCTACCCTCTATGCAAAATAAGAGTTTTTTTACTTATGTTATTAGGATAGCATGCCCTATTTTCTCTTTTGTTTTTTCTGGATGTTTCAACCAAAGAACCGCATCTTCATGAATCATTCTGTTCTCGACAAGCAATTTAATGATTTTGACTCCAATTACATTAGCAGAGGTACAACGTTTGATGGAATCTAAAAATTCTTTCTCTGTTACTAGCTCTTTTCCGTAAAAATTAGAACTGACTTTCAGCTTAACTCCGTGACTGTCTAACTCCATTTCCATAACTTCTCTATCACAAGCAGCAATCAATCTTTCGTTGTTCTGCTCAATTATTTTCATGAAGAAGATTGTCATCGTGTTAACCAACTTGAGGATGTTTATTTTCTAAGGGGCTTAACTGCAGTTGATGCTCCACAAGCATCACATCTTTTCCTTAAAATGCGTGATTCTGTGATTAGTTTTGTATCTGGTTTTCCACATTCCCCACAGATAACATATTCCTTTACATATCTTTCTAGTAAGGTTTGCAGTGTTAGTTTAGCATGTTTTCCAGCAAATACAGCTCTAGATCCTTCCATTGTAACAGAAGTTGCTAGCTCTCCTGCCATGTATTTGAGAAAGTGGTTAGCCTCTCTATCAATTCCTGTAAGTACATCTCTAATGTTAACAATGAAAGTTTTGTTTCCTTCAACAACAGAAGATATTTTAGGAATCTCAAATCGTGATTTTTCAAACACTTTTTCAGGTAATTGCCCACGTGCTCGTTCTAATAATTCTTTATAGCTCATCTTTGTACCTCACCATCATCTTTATACTATCCTTTTTGTTTGTTTCGTTCTGGAAGTCATTCAAATCTAAGAAATTCTTAATTGAACAAAAACTATTTTAAGCTATTACACTTTCTCTGTTTCGAGGTAAAGATTTGAGTTATAGAAAACCGACTAAACCTAAAAAGAAACAAAAAGGTAAAGGCGCACGAGATTGGGTTACTGAAGATTCTGATGCCATTAGAGCACAACTTCCTAAAGAAGGGGAAATATTCGGGATAGTTCTTCAAATACTAGGAGCTAGTATCCTTCTAGTTAAATGCTTAGATGGTTTTACAAGACAAATTCGCATACCTGGCAAATACAGAAAAAGAATGTGGTGCAGAGTTGGTGATATAGTTATAATCTTTCCATTTTATGGGATGAATCCTGACGAAAAGGGTGAATTAGTTCACCGTTTCAGAAAAAATGAAGTGAGATGGTTGATTAATAATAAGCACATTCCTGAAGACTTCGTTATATAAAAAAAAAGAATTTCAAAAGACAAATTTTTTGTTTTTATGTTTTTTAATTGGTTTTTAAGCTTAACAATAATTTTATTTAGCTTCTATGGAATTCATTAGTGAAAGCAATATTATCTTTCATCGCCTCCTAGGGAATATTTCTCTGTGTCGATAAAAACTCGCTCTCAAATTAAGAAGAAGTGATAAGTATGTCAAATAAAGATATGGACAAATTTGACGAAAGAATTGACAAAGAACGTATCCGAGATAAAGACAGGGATACACTTAAAGTAATTGAGAGCGTTTTTGATTTTCAAACTAGTATGTTAATTGTTAAATTAATGAATAATGGTGTTATTAAAGACATAGGATTCTGTGTTTCAACGGGGAAGGAAGCTAATGTTTATCATGGATATGGATATAAGAACGAAGAATTAGCTATCAAAATCTATCGTACAACAACAGCTGAATTTAAGAAAAATTGGATGTATGTAGAGGGAGATCCACGTTTTAAAGGTTATAAAAAGGGAACATATTCCTTTATTTACACTTGGGCTAGAAAGGAGTTAAAAAATCTGAAAAGAATGGAGAAAGTTAACATTCGTGCTCCATCTCCCATTATTGTTACAAAGAATGTATTAGTAATGGAATTTATTGGAAAGAATCAAGAAGCTGCTCCTCTATTAAAAGATGTAAAATTAAAGAAAGCAAATAAAACCTACTCTGATGTAATAGATATGATGTTCAGACTGTATCAGGATGGGAGATTAATACATGCTGATTTAAGTGAGTATAATATTCTTTTTTATAAGAAAAATCCCGTTTTTATTGATGTTTCACAATCAGTTCTTCTGGATCATCCTTATGCGCCTGCTTTCTTGTACAGAGATATTTCAAATATTAACAGATATTTTGCTTCTCAAGGAGTGGAAACTGACACAAATGACGAGATTTATGAACAGATAACTGGGACTCTTCCAAGCCCCAAGGTAAAATCAATTGAATTCTAGAGGAAAAAATTATGGCAAGTGAATTTCTAGTAAGAATCCCGTTGGAAAGAATTGCTGTACTAATTGGACCAAAAGGGAGCACAAAGAAAAAGATAGAAGATCTTACAGAGACAAAATTGATGGTTGACAGTAACAGTGGAGATGTAATCATTATAGTAGAGGAGGAAGAATTAGAGGATCCTATAAGTTTGTGGAAAGCTAGAGACATGGTAAAAGCTATTGGAAGAGGGTTTAGTCCTCAGAAAGCTTACCAGATTAACAATTCCTCTTATGGGTTTGATCTATTACATTTAAGAGATTTTGTAGGGCCTTCAACTAACGCGCTAAGAGAAGTAAGATCAAGACTTATTGGACAGAAAGGAAAAACTAGAAACATAATTGAGCAAACATCGGGTTCTTATATTTCTGTTTTTGGAAATACAGTTGGAATAATTTCTGAGCAGAGAGTGTTGCAAATTGTCAGAGAAGGTATTATTAAACTCATTAACGGTTCAAAACATAGTACTGTTTATAAGTTCCTTGAAGAGAGAATAAGAAATCTAAAAGGCGACAAAGATAAACTGTGGGTAGGACTTGAAAATGAAGAGGATATGGTAGATATTACTGATTTGGATGAACTTGAACGCTTAATCTTTGATGATGAAGAACAAGAAGAGAGTTAATTGAAATTAGAAAGGATTAGATTATAATGAAAGAAATTCGTTTTGATCTTCATGTTCATAGTTGCTACTCAATTGATTGTAAAAGCAAACCAGAGGACATTATCAGAGAAGCAAAGAATAGAGGACTAGCAGGAGTTGCTATAACTGACCATAATTCTATCAAATTTCACCAGAAAGGGCATAATGATGACCAATTAATAATCGTTCCTGGTGTAGAAATATCCACTAAAAGTGGACATATAATAGGATTGGGAATTAAAGAAACAATTCAAAAGTACTTGACTGTCGAGGAAACTATAGAGAAAGTAAATGACTTAAATGGCCTCCCTATAGCTTCTCACCCATTTGATTTTACTAGAAAAGGTATAGGAAAGAAAATTTATGGCTTGAAAGAGATTGCTGTTGAAACCATGAATGGAGCATCTCCTTTTAATCGTTTTAATGTAAAAGCACAGGAATGGGCAGCAAAGGCCAAATTACCCGTTACTGGTGGTAGTGATTCTCATAGAGTAAAAGATATTGGAATGGCATACACCATTCTAGAGCAAGAAATTACAACGCTTGATGAGTTAATTGAGCTTATAAGAAAGAGGAAAACAAAATCAGCTGGGACTCATTTATCTGTGTATGAAAAAATCATCAGAGCTTTTCAAATACATTTATGATTAATTAAGAAGAAGAAAGAAGGATATTGAGTGGATTAAAAGGCATTGGTTTTATTCCACATCTCTTCCTTTAACAAATCACGAATTGCTACCCTGATACATTCACTTCTATTAGGATATCTCTTAAGTCTGACAAGCTCATCCAAATCATGAAGAAACTCATCGGGTAGATGTACTGTTACCAGTTTCATTCTTTTTTGCACCTCTAGTTTTCCTCCTCAATTTCTATTTAAAGGAGATGTAATATTAGGGGAATATACTTCTCTATTTTCGCATAGTCTTCTCGTATGTATGCTTCTAAAAAAATAGAGGAAAAAAAGGCTCTAAAAGCACTTCTACATAGTTTTGTGAGCTATTTAGAGATATTACCTAATGTTGTCTTGTCTTTATGAGAGATAGATTATGTTATACTTGTACCTGGCGGTACCTCTCTATCTACATTTAACAAAATTGGTTCTCCATCAATATCAGCAGCTAAAAGCATGCCATTGGACTTTTCTCCCATGAGGGTAGCAGGTTGTAGATTAACTACTACAATAATCTGCCTCCCAATAAGATCTTCTGGTTCATAGAATTTCTTAATACCTGCTAATATCTGTCTTTTTTCTGAGCCTAAATCAATTTGAAGTTTGATTAAATTCTTGCTTTTTTCAACTTGTTCTGCTTCTAATATTGTAGCAACCTTTAGTTGTACATTCTTGAATTCATCGAAACTAATTTTTCCCATTTTATCATCACCTAATTGAGTTTCAGTTGGATTTGGTTTTCTAAAATTAACTAATCGTTTTTGTACATCCGCTGCTTTTACCTTAGCAAACACGGGAGGAATCTTTTGGGTTTTCTTTCCAGTGTTTATATCATCTATAGTAAGACAGTCTATACCTTTATCTGTGATATTTTCATTAAAGCCAATTGCTGAATAAATAATTTCAGCAGTACTTGGTGTTATTGGCCAAAGAAGTACGGAAAGTATCTCCACTATCTTGACTGAAATATTCAACACAGTACCAGCTTTTTCTTTATCAGATTTTATCAAATGCCAGGGTTCGGTTGAGGAGAAATATTGATTGCCTAATCTAGCTATGTTTCTTGCAATATTTGCAGCATCTTTTAGTTTGAAATTATCCATTGCTTCTACGTAACCTAGAATGTTATTTTCTATTTGTTCTAAGAGTTTTTTCTCAGTTTTATTTATGTTTACTCTTGGAGGTACCTTTGCGTCAAAATGTTGAGCAATAAAAGTTAGGGTTCTGTGCACAAAATTCCCTATTACATCGTTCAAATCAACATTTATTGAACCTACAAATTCATCCCAATCAAAATAGAAGTCTTTAAGTTCAGGTCGATTAGCTATCAGATAATACCTCCAATAATCAGCTGAAAGGATATCTATAGCTTCATCTCCCCAAATACCTATTCCTTTTGATTTCGAAAAAGGTCCTTCTTTAAACATGAGAAAGTTTGTAGTGGCTATAGCATGTGGTAGTGGATAAGAATCTTTGGTAGCTAACAACATAGCAGGAAAAAGTAATGCATGAAAGATGATATTATCCTTACCAATACAAAATACTGTTTTAGTTTCCTTATCAAACCATAATTCTTCAAATCTTTTGGGATTACCCTCTTCTTCAGCGAGAAGTTTTACTGTACTGATATATCCTAGAACATTCTCAAACCAAACATAAAGAACCTTTTTTGCAAATTCTTCTCCGAAAATTGGTCCAATTGATATTCCCCAAGACATATCTCTTGATATGGGGCGTTCCTTCAGACCTTCTTCAATCATACTAAGAACCTTTTGCTTAGCAAAAGGAGGTATGTGTGGATTTTTCTCTGCAAACTCTTTCAGTTCAGAGGAAAATTTTGGTAAATCAAAATACCAATGTTTGGTTTTCTTGAGAACTGGTGTAGAACCACAGGTTGAACAATATGGATCTATCAAATCTATTGGCTTTAGTACAGTCTCACATTCATGATTTGTACATTGATCGCCTCTTGCTCCTTTAGTACCACATTTTGGACACGTTCCCTCAACAAATCGATCAGGCAGGAATCTATTGCATTTTTCACAGAAGTGTTGTTCAGATTCTTTTAAATTAAAAAAACCATTTTTATGAATTTTTTTATGGAATCCTTGCACAAATGAAACATGGGTTTCATTGCTAGTAATTGTATATTTATCAAAATTAATATTCCATTTTTCAAGCAGGTCCAATATTGCATTATGGTACTTTAAAGCAAGATCATTTGGACTTATTCCTTCACTTTCTGCAGCGATAGCTATTGGAGTCCCATGTGCGTCAGATCCGCTAACATAAACAACATCATGTTTTTTTAATTTGTGATATCGAGTAATAACATCTCCACTAAGTAATTGAAGCATTGTCCCAAGATGTGGTACTGTATTAACATAGGGCCATGCTGCTGTAATAACCCATTTTTCCTTAGACATTATTAATCACTCCTTTCGAATTAATTTTTTTTGCTTAAATTCATATTTGGTAGAACTTGGAAACCAAACAAGCTATTGAAGCTGTTTGAAGACTTAGCAAATACTGTTAACTTTAATCTTAATAATTGAAGAAACAGTTTAATTTTTATGGTTTGTGGAATAAACTCTACTCTAAACGAACTATTGCCAATAAAACGAAGTCCTTTCACAGGAGAGCATTTCTTCATCCCTCTGTACGACCACTTAACCACCAATTCAGTACCTTGATACGCCCTTAAAAACTTAATGGATTGTAAAACCAAGGGGTCTAATCATGAAACTAGTTTATAATACAAATCCTCAATTTGATTTGTAACATTCTTAAAAGCAAAGTCTTTTCTGATTTTGCTCCTCGCTTTTCTTGCAGTATCAACTAGCTCATCATAGTTAATTACAGCATTTAGGATTATTTCCTCTAAATGGTTTTCATTCCCAGCTTCAAACATTACACCATCTTCACCAGAATTTAAGAGCCTAGGAATATCACCAATATTGGAGGCAACTACAGGAATACCCATAGCCATTGCTTCAATTATAGTAGTGGGGGAACCTTCCCAGAAACTAGGTTGAATCAAAATATGTGTCTTTTCTAAAATTGTTGGGATTTCTTTGTGATCTACAGCTCCGAATAATTTTACTCGTTTTTCTCCTTCAAATTTATCTTTTAGAGCAGAATAAAGTGATCCATTTCCCACAAACCAAAAAGAAATATTTTTTGTCTGTTTAAGTACCCTATTTATGACCTTTGAATAATAGGGGATGCCTTTCCATGGTTCCAAATCTCCAATATATGAAATAACAATTTCCTTCTGCAAAACAGGTGAAATCTCAGGAAAATCTTCTGGATTAATTGCATTATTTATTATAATAATCCTGTCGAGATTGTAATGAATTGTTTTTTCCAATAGCTTTGAATCTTGTAAACTAACAGATGCAATTATATCTGCTTGAGATAGAACAAACTTTCCCAAAGTATAATCATAAAATAGTTTTGCAAATTCCTTTAAGAATCCTGTTTTGTAAGGGGGTCTTCCTACGCCACCATGAATGTGTAGGAGTAGAGGGGTTCTCTTAAGTAATTTAGTTAAAGCAGCTTGAATAGTTGTGAAGTATATATAGGAATGAACATGAAACACGTCAATATCCTTCAGTTGGAGCATTTTATGAAACATAAAACATGCAGGATTAATACCAAAAACATTCCATGGACTATAGAATCGGTGAACAGTCATGTTCTTGTAATAACTCTGGTAGGGAACTTTCGTACTATTTTTAGTTGTAAAAACATCAATTTGATGACCTCTATTTGCAAGTTCAGTTGAAAGATTACTCACGTATCTTTCAGTGCCCCCATAACTTCTTGAACCGAAGAAAGGAGTAACTTGAACAATTTTTAGAGGATCCATTTAATTCACCTACAAAGGATATAAGAGATAATTGTGGTTGTTACTTATAACAACATGTAAGGTTGGTTGATTAGGCCATAGAAAACCTTGTCGTAAAACATTCAAAAGATAAGTCAATTCTTGTGTTGACAAACGCATAGGAAGCCCCAACCACAAATCCATAACCGTGCCCAATACTATGTATCTATATTGTGAACCTGCTATTAGATATCCGTTCTCTTGAATCGTCTTGCTCGAATTCAAAAACACTTGAGTATTGCGATTATAAATATTAAAACCATCTATGAATTTTGAAATTGAAAATGGAATGCTTATTGTTAATTGCGTGATTATTGTAAGATTAACAGCAGAATCTATACTATAAGCAATTGTCATGTTCTGATAAGAATTTGTCAGATTATATCCCGGTAGATATTGGTTACCCATGTAAGCAAAGCTAAAATAAGAATTTAGTATGAGGACAGAAACAAAAAGTGTTTTCCATTTAGCTTTAAGTCTTGGAAGAATATCTGATATTGCAATATAAGCTAATATGCTAACAAAGAGAATTGTGAAAATAAAAGTTCGTGGGGCCACCCAAGAAAGTTCATGCTCCGATTTAAACATGAGAGAGAGAAGTACCGTTAAACCATAGAAAAAGAAACCAAGTGAAAATAACGCTATTCGCGCAGTATTATTGAATATCAGAGCAACCCCACTCAAAACCACAATAATTCCGAGTTCCAATGTAATAAACCATGAATTAAGAGCAGCAGTATATACAAACAATCCAGACACCTCAAGAATTACTATGGCAAACACAGAGGAAATTAGGATTATTTTGGTTGGTTTTTTAGTAGAAAAGAAATTAGATATTTTTTTGCTGTATCTCATTCTTATGAAAAATCCAAGTAAAGTTATTGCTAGCCAAGCAATTAGAAATAAATATTCATTTTTGATGAAAATATCATACATTTTTTTATAAGCTGGGCTTGCCAACTCTAAGTATTGATTTACTATAGAAAATTCTCTTGAGGTTTGTATAATTCGTATTATTAAAACAGCAGGAATCGCATAAACTAGAGAAAGTATAGCTCTATAGTTTTTAGCTAAAAATATACTACTAAAAAATATGACAGGTAATAGGAAAATTGCGGAAAGATGATGAACTTTGAGTGTAACAACTGCAAGAAAACCAGCTAAGATCTGTGCTCTAAATCTTTCAGGTTTGCATAAATACAAGTATAAACACAAGCTGAATAAACTTATTCCTAATGAATTGGGTCGTCCCAAGAGCATCTGAATGCCTATAATTGCAGGATAGAGTAAAATCAGTGTTAGATATTTTAAGTTTACATCGTTGGATATGTATCCTTTTTTCTTTTTATCCATGTGACGAATAAATGCAACTATGGTCAAATCAAAAATAAGTATTGGAATTATTGTGCTTACAAATTCATAGATTATATTAGCTTCTAATCCTGTCATTGAAGACATGGCTGAAGCAAAAACATGAAAACCAATAAAATCAGCATAAGATGGTGCTATGGAAAGCTCCAAAATATGACCATTACTAATTATGGAATCAACATATTGTAAATGAAGATATGAATCGAACCCATACATCCCTAGATTGAAGTACAGTATAAGGAAAAACAGAAATAGTTTCCCAATGATTATTGTAGGAATGAAATAGGATTTACGAGACACGTTTACACCTAACTGTATTGTTCTAAATAAAGTTTTATTGCAGCATCTAGTTCTATAATCCCACGTTCAGTTTAAAATCATTTTGTCTTTCTTTCTCCTTTTTTATGAAAGATATGGGAATTGCATTTCGGACAACCAACCTCTTTTAGCTGCTCGATGGTTACAAAATTGTTACCTTGACCAACTTCAATCATTATTTTACAGTTCTTGCACTGATAAGCTCTTATTGTTGGATTTCTTTCACCAGTATAAAGAATCCCTTCATAATCTGTGCATATAAGAGGTTCAGCATCAGATAAGATTTGCAATCGATAAAAAGTTGAAACTCCACCCAGTTTTTGTGCGCCCACATATTCGTTAAATCTTGGTAGAATATGGGAAAACAAACAACCCATTTTAGACAAGTTCTTCTGAATTTGAAGTTGATCTTGAGGTGGTTTACTTCCAAATGAAAGATAGCCAACTCCTCCTTGAGTATCATTTATGAGCTGTATACCTCGGGAGATAAACAAATTGAGACCATTAATTGTATAAGGTGGATCAGTTACAAAGCAACCAAACTGGTTCTTATATTCCTCAGGAATATTCTTTCTTAAGTCATGTTCCACAAACTCAATATTTAGTTTAAGTTCTTTATTCGCGCAATCAATTATATCTCGAATTCTTGTATCTATGTCGAAAACAACTACTCTAGATTTAGAATTAGAAAACAGTGCTAAAGGAATACAGGTTAAGTCACTGTCCCCTATAAGTGCATAACTCCCATGGAAAAGATCATAGTTGTCACCCATCGTAAGAACCCGAACTAGACTTGTTTCTGTTGTAGCAAACGATTGATCTATTACAGTATTTGGAGGACCACGCATATCTGTAAATTTTCTAATCTGTATCAAAGAATCTTTGTAATTTTCAAGGGAAAGTTTTAACCCACTACCATTACAATCAATACAAGAAAAAGATTCATTGAATTTTCCTAGTTTTGATAAAACTTCAGTACCTAATTCAGTGATTTCAGTACCGCCACTTTCTCTTGAACACCAACCAACTTTTGCAAGTTCATTTCTAATGGCTACACATATTGGAATAGGAAAACCAGCTTCTTTTGACAAATTTATCATGGAGGAGTTAGGATATCTATCAATAACAGCCAAAAATTTAATTATACCATATATTCCCTCATGCAATCTAACATTGTTTTCAAGTTGGGAAAGAGTAGTGAAGATAGAATCTCTATCCATAAATCAAAATCTTTAGGATATTCAAAAATATGCTGGCTAATGACATATTTGGGATTTAGACATAATATTCCCAAGCGATAATATTAATTAAAGAGAATATTATAGTAAGCGCAAGAGCAATATGTTAGACATAATAGAGAACTACCCCTATCTTTGCTATGAAAACAACAAGCTACAGATTCAACAGAAGGATGTAGAATCATTGGTAGAAAATAAGACATCACCTTTCTTCTTGTTTCTCCTTCAAAGATTTCAAGAAAATGTGCTGGAAATAAAGAGTAAATTAGGAAAGCATATTCCCGATTTATTCATTTCATATGCCGCAAAAGCTAACTATCTAGGCAGAATATTACAAGAATCACACAAACTTGATCTAGGTATTGAAGCTATGTCACTTTTTGAATTGAAATTGGCAGAAAAAGCAGGAGTACCCTTTAACAAAATTGTTCTTAATGGTCCAGCAAAAACTTTAGACGAATTGAATTATGCTATTACAAATAAAATAAATCATCTCAATGTTGAATCTCTTAACGAAATACAACAAGTAGAAAAAATAGCAGAAAAACTAGAATTAGTTCAAAAAATCACGGTTAGAATACATCCAAAATTGAAAGAAACTACTGAAAGAAAGCTGTTGATAAAGAAAAACAGCAAATTAGGAATTGACTATTCGCGAGGAGTAAAACTATTTGAATATGCTAAGAAAAGCCCTCATTTGGATCCAGTTGGAGTTCATACTCATGTTGGAACAAATCTAACTTCACATGAGTTTTATGATGAGTTACTTGGGTTTCTTAATGAGTATGTTACTGATTTGGAGGATAAACTGGCTATTTCACTCTCCGAAATAAATTTGGGGGGAGGATTAGCAAGCAGATCTACTCTAGAGAAAGAGGGGTTTCAATTAGAAAAACTAGGTGAACAAGTTTCTACAATAGTGGACAATATTGAAAACAAAAAAATAATCTTTGAACCAGGAAGATACCTAATTGAGGATAGTTTTGTAGCAATTACTAAGGTGTTAAGAACAAAGAAATCGTGGGGCAGAAAATGGGCTTTTATTGATGTTGGTGCAAATACACTAATTCCAATGCGATATTCGCACTATAGTGTTGTTCCCGCAAACTTCAGGGGAAAAGGACAGTATACTAACATAGGTGGTCCATTATGTCTCCCAGTGGATATACTGAGTGATGAAGCAGTCAATTTCGAGATAGAGGAAGAAGATTTACTAGTTGTTCTCAATTGTGGAGCATATACAATTTCAATGAGTGAACAGTTTGGCTATCCAAGACCAGCTATTTATCAACTAACAAACAAGGGATTAACAGAATTGATTAAACCAGCTGATGATATGAATCAGATGATTAATGATTCATTTTATTTGAGTTAGAATCATCCAATAAAATTGCTAAGGATGCTTAGAAAAATGGAACCAATTGAAATCTGCTCAAAACAGTGTAAAAGTAAGTGTTGTAAAAGTACACCTCCAGCTTTAACAAACTGTGATTTTAAAAGAATTAACAAATTACAAGAGAACAAGAATTGGTTTAGCAATATTAGTCAGGAAGAAAATAAGACTATAGTAATTGCAAAAAGGGAAGATAGCAACAATTGTTATTTTCTTTCTGAAGAAGGTTTGTGTGATATTTACAGTAGCAGACCTTTAGATTGTAAACTGTTTCCCCTCTTTTTTAAAATAAACAAAATCAATGAAAGCGAATATAATCTTCGTTGGCTTGTTTGGTATTGCCCTTTAACAGATGCAAAAGGTTTAGATGTTTTGAAAGAAGAAGCAAAAACCAAAATTGAAATCATACTCTCAGAGAATCCAAATCAGTTATTTGAATATCAAAACGCCATGTATGCATCACAGGGGTACAAGAAAAAACATTTCTTATATGAAGAACGTTTAAAGATTAAAAGGAGTGGTGAATAACAATGAGCAGTATTTCTCTAATCATTCCAACATACAACAATGATTCAACCTTGAGAGCATGTCTTGAATCAATAAAGAAACAAAGTTTAGCTCCCAATGAAATTATAATTGCTGATGGTCATTCAACTGATGATTCTATTAATATTGCCAAAGAATATGATTGCAAGATAGTTTACGAGGATAGGGGAACTAGAGCTGCTGCTTGTAATGAGGCATTAAAAATAGCTCAAGGAGACATAATTGTTTTTACAGATTCAGATATAGTAGCAGATAAAGAATGGTTGAAAAATTTAAGTAAAACTTTTAACAAAATGGACCATGAAGTCGCATGTGTGGCAGGTCCTCATTTAGAATATCCAGATGAGAGTCTTTTTGGGAAAGCAGTTAGTGCAATTTATGACACTATTTTTGGAGGAAGATGGTCAGAGCAAGTTAAGAGCATATTTGACAAAGAAGAGCGGTTTGTTCAAAGCGCTGCAGGATGCAATGCAGCTTATAGAAGAGAAGCTCTAGAGGAGGTTTTACCATTTAATGAATCCTTGCTTACAGCTGAAGATACAGATATTAATTATAGATTAATTCAGAAAGGGAAAAAGCTCTTTTTTACACCTAGTGCAATAATTTACCACCAAAGACCTCAAAAGCACAAAACATTTCGAAATAAGTCAAAAAAATATGCTATAGGAAAAATACAATTTTTCAGAACACATAAAGTGGGATTAGAGTTATGGCACTTATTACCAGTACTGTATTTTCTTACTGGTTTATTTCTATCAATAGTACTCTTTGTTAATCTATGGATAGGAGTAGGGGTAGCAGTGTATTTTGGTTTGTACATAATCGCGATTCAAATCGCTTCAATTGTTCAAACTATAAAATACAGGCAATGGCAATTCCTCTTTATGCTACCTCTAATGTTCATAGAGGGTCATATTTTCTGGAGTTTAGGGATTTTACAAGAGATTTTTGCATCAAAAAAGAAGCGTGAATAGAATGCCATTGAAAATAGCAATGATCTTTGAGTTAGGTCCTGACGATGAAGGATGCATC